>NZ_JBWKZH010000087.1:0-20318 GCF_059424305.1 Hydrogenophaga sp. GW456-12-10-14-TSB4
TGGTCGAGGTTTGCCACCGTTGGTTCAGCCGCTTGCGCAAGCGGCTCGTGCGATACGAGAAACTCGAACGCGGCTTTGTCGCATTCAACCACATCGCCGCAGCGATCATCGCGTTCCGCAACGTGAACCTGACGGTCAACATGATTTGCGGAGAGGTTCTAAATGCTTCGGGGTCATCGGGTTTGACCTCGAAGGAGCCTGCCGCGAGTATGCGGGCGACTCTTCCGCGTGCGTCGGACTACACCAGGGACTTTCTCAAGGACTGGCGGCGCCTGTCGCACCCCCGGTTGTGACATGAACCGCCTCAAAGAGGCAATGGCGCTGCATATTGCCAACAACGGCCCGCTCCCGCCACACCCTCTGTTGGGTGATCGGGGCGGCCACCGCGAAGACCACATCGGCGGTGACTTTTCGCTGCACGACGCCCTCGACGACGCAGGTGGGCATGGCCTGGTGGTTTTCGTGCGTAACGGGGCCCACGCAGAGCTATTCCCGTAACCGGGATGACGGGAGCCTGCATCCCACGCTTGATCCCTGCTCGCCTGCCATGTTGCTCGGTGCTGCTGTTTTGTTGATGGGCCGACCTCAGCGTTGCCCACAGTCAATACACGCGGGGTTTCACCGGCACGCGCTTCTTGAAGGGTGTTGTCTGGACGGCCCCCTGCAACGGAACCACCGGGCAAAGCAGAATTAATGCGCTGGCCGGGCCTTCAGTGGGGAGGAGGTCATGTCGTCGTAGGTCGATCCGTATCAATCATGCATTTCTGGCCTCGACAGCTTGAAGAGCCGCGCATTGAGCGCCATGGTCAGGGCAACGGATACCTTGTCGGGCTTGCTTTGACCGCCAAACAAGATTGCAACAAGCTCTGCTGTCCGAGGCGTACGTCTTCTCCTTCACTCAGGCGTGGGCCGGGGCGGCAAATTCGTTGAACGCGGCCACCGCATTGGCAGCGTACATGGCCACCGGGCCGCCGCCCATGTAGATGGCCACGCCCAGGGCCTCGTGGACTTCCTCGGTGCTGGCGCCCAGGCGCGCGAGCGCCTTGGTGTGAAACCCGATGCAGCCATCGCAGCGTGCAGCCACCCCCACAGCCAGGGCGATCAGCTCCTTGGTTTTGGGGTCGATGGCGCCACCCGCCATGGCGGCCTTGCCCAGGTCCCCAAAGCCCTTCATCACGCCTGCCTGGGTCTTGTGCAGTTGGGCGAGGTTGGTCGAGATGGTCTGAGTGAGTTGTTTGTATGGCGGCACGGTCATGGGAGAGCTCCTGGTTTCGGGTGGATGAAGCGGATGTGGACACCACGTCCTGCAGAGATCGGGCGGGTTCCTGTTCGAAGAACTTAATTCAGTGTATGCTAAATTAAGTAAATTCTAAATTACAAGCTCAACATCCCCTGAAAACATGACTCGGCGCAAATCCGACATTGAGCTGTTGCAGGACAACGCCGCGCAGGCTGCAGCATTGCTACAGGCTGTGGGAAACCCCAACCGGTTGCTGGTGTTGTGTCTGCTGATCGCCCAAGGCGAGATGAGCGTGGGAGCACTCAACGAGACGGTGCCCCTGAGTCCATCGGCGCTCTCGCAGCACCTGGCACGGATGCGCGAGGAAGGTCTCGTGACTTACCGGCGTGAGGCACAGACGCTGTACTACCGCATCGAAGACCCGAACGTGGCCAAGCTCATCGCCACGCTGAAGGACATCTTCTGCCCTTGATTCATTGTTTCTGGGGCCTGTCACGATGACCTTGAAGAACCTTTCCCCCGAAGCCGCTGGCGCGCTCCTCGCACAGGGCGCTGTGCGGGTGGACATCCGACCGGCCGACGAACATGCGCGTGAGCACATCGCACAGGCCCGCCACGTTCCTTTGGCGCAACTTGCGCAAGGCGTCACGCGCTTTGAGGGGGCGACCGCCGTCATCTTCCATTGCCGCTCGGGTGCTCGCACGCAGATGAACGCGCAATTGCAGGACGGTTGCGCGGCCTGTGATGCCTATGTGCTCGAAGGTGGGCTCGATGCGTGGAAGCGCGCCGGCCTGCCCATAGTGACCGACACTCGTCAGCCGTTGGCGTTGCAGCGCCAAGTGCAGATCGCCGCCGGCGCTGGGGGTGTTCGTGGGCACCGTGCTGGGCGCTACGGTGTCGCCGTGGTTCTACGCGCTGCCTGGTTTCATCGGTGCCGGGCTGGTGTTCGCGGGAGTGACGGGATTTTGCGGTCTGGCACGTCTGCTGATGAAGGCTCCGTGGAACCGCAGGGCCTTCTCCCGTTGAGCCATTTCCCTTTCGTTTTTCACAGGAGAACTCATGAAATCAAATGTAGGTGGCCTTGATCGTGTCTTGCGCGTTGTAGCCGGAATCGTGCTGATTGCCTTGGCTGCGACGAACACCGTGGGCTGGTGGGGGTGGCTGGGCGTGGTGCCGCTGCTCACCGGATTGGCAGGCCTTTGCCCGCTCTATCCGCTGTTGGGCTTGAACACCTGCCCGCTGAAGAAGAGCAAGTAAGCCAATCAACGCATCAATGCAAGGGGCGCCCTTGGGGCGGCCCCTGTCGCATTTGCGGAATCGAGCACTTGGGCTTTTCGCCGCGCTCACTCTGGGGCTCTACGACCTCCGAGGTCGCGACGCGCACGAGCAGGTCTTCGTCAATGGTGTGCGCGTGAAGCGGCCCGCGCTCCGAGGCGCTCCGGTGCGTGTGGGCATGCGCCAAAAGATAGGTGACGCGAATCCAGAATTCAAGTATTTTCAGTGACTACACTGTCAAGGAAAATCAAGCCAGCGTTGTTCAGCAATCGTGGGGAGCCGCGAGCACTTGCGGGCCACCGCGATGACGACAGACCGCGGGGATTTCCGTTTACACGTAGGGTGGCCTGAGACTGGTTCGCTGGGCAGGAGATCGGGGGGCGGTCTCAAAAGCCCCTTGTCGCGTGGGAAGCCGCATGTCAGGATACGAACACCCAGAAGAGCGAAGAATCGGCAGAGAGGCGTGGGATGTCTCGGTGTCGATGCTGCGCGCCGTTCTGGATGGAGCCACTTACGCTGCGGTGGCTACGGATCATGCCGTGACGCGTACGGCGGTTGAGAAGCGTGTCAAGGCCGTGGCCGCCTATGTGGCGATGGCTGTCGGCATAGAAGGACTTAATGCACGGGGCGCCACCTTTGTTCGAAGGCTTCGTTTTCATCGCGCTGGCCTGCATGCTGCGTTGCAAGATCTGGACTTCCCCGAACATGCGACGCCGCCGGATACTCGAACCCTCTCGGATGACGAGGTGTCTGCCGGCGCGATACGGATTCGAGCCAGAAGTCACCGGCCTCTTGAGGACTTGGCGCTCTATTACATGCTCTTCGCTATAGGTGCTCGCCCACTAGAGATCGCGCGTCTCGAAGTTCGAGATTACATCGACAGAACTGGACAAGTACGAAATTCGTCCGTGATCCGGGAGGAGGTGTCCATCACGAACCGCTCACGTCCGATGCATTTTCTCAGCACGCGGCTGAACGATGCGCTTGATGCCTATTTGGCGGAGCGTTTGCGTCGAGAAGAAGGGATCGGGGCTGATGCTTCGTACCGAGGTCTGAGCCCTCGAAGTCGACTGTTTCTGTCGGCCAGCGGTCTTGGTTTCGAGATCACCCCCTACGGGGATGAAGGACAACGGCGTTTTCGTTGTCGGGGTATTCAGGAGGTTTATCGCAAGCTGTTTCGCTATGCCGATCTAAAGGGGGTGACAGCATTGACGGTGCGGCACACCGTGGCCGAACGGCTCTATGCCAGAGGTGCGGACGAATCACAGGTGGGGCTGCTGCTCGGCATTTCAGAGCTCAGTGCTGTGCGACGGCAGTTTCCGCGCCGTCGTCTCTCCCTGGACGAGTTGACGCGCGATTTGGTGTGAAGGGCGTGGGCATGAAGACTTCTTTGCCCGTTTTGCGTTCAGAACTTCACGCGGCAACACCCGTTGAGCCCGCCTATTCACCCACCATCCAACATGCGCTCGAAGGGCGCGGCATGACCTGGCATTCCCCAGCTCCGATTTCGATGGCCGTCTTGCCCCGGATGCGAGCGCCAAGGAAATCACACCGTTCTTCGGTAGGGAATCTGATGAAACAACCGGTTAGACCAGCGTTCCGGGAGCCTGTACTTCCTGTCGGCTGAGCACTCAAGCCGAACTGCTGCTAAGGACAGAACGCGCGGATCTCATCAAGGCTGCGGGCATGCATTGGCGACTGCCCATCAGCAAGCCGTATACATGTGTGCAGACCGTTGAACATCACCAAAAGGAGCTTGCAAAAGGCGTCGGGTCCATACATGCAAGAAATGAATGCGCAGCATGGTTTCGTGGTAAGCGTCCGGCCACCCCATCTTGACGGGACACTACAGGCGCAGCTTGCGCATCCCGGCGTTCACGGCATTGAGGTCGAAGCCTGCAGGGTCGAACGGCCCGCCGTTCCACTCCCACATCGCCAAGTGCTCCGGATGCACGGGATCGACGATGGCCTGCAAGAAGTCGCTGTAGCCCGGTGGCCCGCCCACATCTTCAGGCGGACAGGCGTTGGCTCCGGCCACGCAAAGCGGGCGAGTGTTCTTCGCGCCGGGCTCCAAGGCCGCCTCGACATGTATCCGGTGGCGCCAGTCGTCACCAAAGTCGTAGGTGTAGATGAGTTCGGTGGTGCCGTCGGCAAGCACCGTCGCCAGATCGAACACCCGTTCATCCCGCGTCTCGACCATGGACGGCCAATCGGGGTCGGGTATCGCGTAGCGCACTGAACCGACGGTGAAGGCGTGCATATGGGCGTTCTTCCAGCCCATGGCTGTCTGAATGATGCGATCGAGTTTGTCCAGCGTCACCGTATCGGGCACCCACAGCCGGCGCCAAATCGCAGGCTCCAGGTATTCAAGCTGGATATGCAGTTGGTAGACGCGCTGCGCAGCGGAGGAGCGCTTGGCATTCTTGGGCTTGCTCATGTCCCAAGGCTACCAGCCTCAGGCTCAGGCCAAGGGATGCCAGCGGTGTGGCAGCAGCGCACCAATCTGGCTGGCACGCTGCATGGGCAGGCGCGCCATCACATCGCGCAGGTAGGCATACGGGTCGCGCCCGTTCATGCGCGCCGACTGGATCAGACTCATGACGGCGGTGGCGCGTTGGCCCGCGCGCAGGCTGCCCGCGAAGAGCCAGTTGTTTCGGCCAATGGCAATAGGCCGGATCTGGTTCTCGATCCAGTTGTTATCCACGGGCAGTTGCCCGTCACCCACGAACCGGGTTAGTGCCTCCCAGCGCCGCAAGCTGTAGTCCAGCGCCTTGGCTGTCGCTGAGCCCTCGGGCACCCTCTGGCGTTGCAGCAGCATCCACTGGTGCAAGGCATCGAGCAGCGGCTTCGTTTGTTGTTGCCGGATGGCCCGGCGCTGATCGGTCGGAAGCTCTTTGACCTCACGCTCGATCTCGTAGACCTGACCCAACTGCTGCAGCGCGAACTCGGCGATCTGGCTCTGGTTGGCCGCGTGCAGATCGAAGAACTTGCGCCGCGCGTGCGCCAGGCATCCGACCTCGGTCACGCCACTGGCGATCAAGGCCTTGTAGCCGCTGAAGTCGTCACAGGTCAGGCTGCCTCTCCAGTCACCCAGGAAGCGCCGGGCATGTTCGCCCGAGCGCGATTCGCAGAAGTCGTAGACGACCGCCTTGGTGGTCTCGAAGGCACCCGTGGCATAGGCCCAGAGGTAGGCACGGTGCGTCTTGCCGTTGCCCGGCTTGAGCATGGATACCGGCGTTTCATCGGCATGCAGCACGCGGTGCTGCAGCAGCTCGTTTCTCATGGCATCGACCAGCGGCTGCAACTGCACGCCGCAGGACCCCACCCACTGAGCGAGTGTGGAGCGCGGGATGGCGAGTCCAGCTCGGCTGAAGATCGCTTCCTGGCGGTACAGCGGCAGGTGGTCGGCGTACTTGGCCACCAGCACCTGCGCCAGCAGCCCGGTGGTGGGGATGCCCTTGTCGATGATGTGAGGATCGACAGGCACCTGGTGAATCGTCTCGCACTGGGCACAGGCCCACTTGCCCCGGATGTGGCGCTCCACCGTGAACACGCCCGGCACGTAGTCCAGCTTCTCGGCCACGTCCTCGCCCACGCGCAACATCCGGCAACCGCAGGCACAGGTGGTCGAGTCGGGCTCGTGGCGGATCTCGCGCCGCGGCAGGTTGGCTGGAAGCGGCGCGCGCTTGGGTACCTTCTTCTCTTCAACCTTGGCGGGCGCCTGCGCCTCCTGCAACGCGTCGATCTCCGTGGCCACGGCCGCCAGGTCGGCCTCGATCTCGTCTTCGAGCAGGCTCTTCTGCTCGGGGTTGAAGCGCTCGGACTGAGCGGCGAACTTCATGCGCTTCAGGAGCGCATTCTCGTGCGTGAGTTTGTCCAGCAGCGCGCTCTGGTGGCGCAGTTGCGTCATGAGGCGCGTGGTCAGCTCACGCAGATCTTCTGCGCTCAGGCTTTGCAGGGATTGAGGCTCGACCACCATGGGCATTCACTGTGCCAGCACTGGCACGCCCGCACCATTGGCGCATGCCCCAATTGGCAAGCACCGGTCTGCGCTTCAGAGTCAGACCACGGTGATGACACCGCCGCCTGCCAGGCGCTGCCAGGGCAGGCCCAGCACCAGCGCATCGAACTGGGCCCGACTGAGCGAGGCGGTGCTTGCCGCATCACGCGGCCAGACGAACTTGCCGCTGTTCAGGCGCCGGGCCGCCAGCCACACACCGATGCCGTCGTGCACCAGCACCTTCATGCGGTTGGCGCGCCGATTGGCGAACAGGTAGGCATGGTGCGGGCGCGCTGCGCCGAAGACCGACACCACTCGGGCCAGCGCGGTCTCGGTGCCCGCTCGCATGTCCAGCGGTTCGGTGGCCAGCCACAGTGCATCCACCCGGATCACTTGAGCAGCTCTCGCATCCACACGGCGCACTGCTCGGCTGCCTCCAAGGGCCAGTTCACTGAGACGCTGGTGGCGCCGCGACGCAGTTCGAGTCGGATGTCCGGTGAAGGTGCACATGCCGCTGGCGGCAGCGGCACCGGAACGAATGCGGGAGCCTGCAGTGCAGGCAGCGCTCCACCCGCTTCGCGCCGCCACTTGTGCACGACATTGGCGTTGATGCCGTGCGACAGGGCAATGCCGGCCACCGATGCACCTGGCTCGGCGCACTCGGCAAGGATCTGCTGCTTGAGCTCGGCGCTGTGCCGCCGGCGGGTCTTCTTCCTGGCTTCATTCATGGTGTCCACCTACATCGCTTGGTGGACACCATCGTTGCCGCTTAGGCCCATCCCTTCAAGGGTGGGATGACCGCGCGCTTACGTTTCGTGTGCAAACGGTGGACGCCCCGTACTGGCCCTGGCGAGGCCGCTGCAATCAACGCAATGAGTTCGCGCCACGGCACCACCAGCTCCATCTCGTCCAGGAACACCGCCTTGCGTGTGCGCCTGGTGCGCAGGCTCAGTCCCAGTTCGGCTTGCTTCGTCATGACGACATGGTTCCTCGCCTCGGACCTTCAAACCATCGGGGATCGCACGGGTTTTTGAACACCATCCCTTAGCCTTCGGTCGCGTGAGGATGCATGCTGTGTACGCATGGGATTTACCCGAGCGAGGGGCTGCGACGGATCCCCGCCTCCCACAACGGCACCGCGCCAGCGCGTACCGTAGCGGCGATCTGCTGCCCCTGCCGCGGCTCAATCACCGGTTTCCACGGCACCAGGCTGAATCTAGGACAACTCTTATTTGTTTCAACTGTTACACTTGAAAATTGCATATGTCCATCTTCAAAGTGATGTCTTCCATTGTGGCCCTCTTCGTTGCCTTGCTTGGCTTGGCTTTCGTTCCGAAGGCCGCCGCACAAGGCGGCAACCCCGCGCCTCAGGCGCAACAACAGCCGCAAGTAAACAACCTGGCCAGCGCCGCCGCGCAGCAAGGCATGCTCGCCTGCGCTGGCCGCATCAATCAGGTCTCGAGCTTCCTGGGTTTCGGCGCTGACGCAGGCGCCTTGCTCATGGTGCCGCCCAACAACCAGGACCAGCGCCTGGTGCCACTGGCCATGGAGCTGCCCACCCCGGCCGGGCCGGCCTACGCAAGCGCGTCCTTCGCACCCAATCAAGCCAACGGCTGCGGCGCCAGCTACGAAGCAGTGGTCTATTGGCCGCAGCCGTGCGACACCGTGGCGGCCAAGCAGTTCGGCACCCTCAGGAAAGTCGGTTTTTTGAAGAAAGCGATCGCCGTGCTGGACGCAGGCGTTGCCACCAAGGTCTTTTTGATGCCAGCCGGCAGCGGGTGTGTATCAATCAAAAAAGAAGCTGTTTTGTAAAGTAACCATAAGCTAGCAGTCGTAGCCATCGGTCATCGAGCAGGTGATGCCGTGACGCCGGTGTATCGCCTGGTAGTAGGTCGAGCAGTACTGGGCGGATTCAACCGGCCGATGCAACACCGGGTTATCGAACAGATTCTAGGTAGTCCTTCAAGGTCTCGGCTGGTGTCTTCCAGCCGAGAGTTGACTCTGTGTGGATCTCTGATACGGTGTGACGGCATCGTCCCCTATGAGAAAAGCCATCTTCCTCTTCTTCCTGCTGCTGGGCATCGGTGCCGGCTACCTGTCTGCTCGTAACGATGACTGGGGCCTGCGGATCGGCATGATGGCCGTGGGTGCCCTGTTCGGCGGTGCGATCGGGGGCGGGTTTTCCCAGATTGGCAAACGTCAACCGAAGCTCCGACGCCAGTGGCGAACTGAGGATGAGATCGAACCGATTCCTGGGATGGGCACGTCCAGCCGGGATCTGGCGGCCAACTTTTGGCGGGACAAGGGACAACCACCCTCCACGCGTTTGCCTGACGCTGAGCCGGACAAGCACATGTTCGACCCTGACAAGATTGGCTGAGACAACTACTTCTTGAGCACGTCCTTCACGGCTTTCTTGGCATCGTCGATGAGAGGTGCAGCGTCTTCCTTCACCTGATTGACGGACTGCTTCATCAGGGAGCGCTCGGACGCCAAGGTCCCATCGGTTGTCTTCGTGATCTGCGCCTTGCGGTCAAACGCTCCTTTATCGGCCGACGTAGTTGCCCGGATGCGCTCCCCTTCCTCGCGAATCGTGCTCCGCATCGACGAGGGTGCGCCCGCAGTCGGCGCGGGTTGCGCAGTTCCACCGAATCGACGTACGTCACCCTGATTCGAATGGTGGCGATCAGCAAGATCGGGCTCCAATGCAGGATCGCTGGAGTTCCTCAGGTGCTGGGCTCGGAGGTCACCGAAGGCTGCGGGCACCGCGGTGCCGTCGGAGAACACCTTATGCGGTCGCAGAGACTGCCGGGCCAACTCCGCTTCCATCAGCACGTGCGCGGAGGCACTGTTACCGCCGTACTGCTCAGCGTATCGGGTGAACATGGCGAGATTGTGAGGATCCTGGGCGATGTCGATGGAGATGGTCTCGCCTCGTTCGTAGGCCGTCGAGACGCGTTCCGCGAAGGCGCTTCGCTCAGCAATACTGGCGTCGGCACGCTCCGAGCGTGCTGCGGTCGAAGACAGCCGCGCAGCGAGGTCCTGTGCTTCACGTGCGTCGCTTGCGATGACGCTTACGAAACTTCTGTCTTGGGACGCCCGGTCGCCGAATTGCTTGAACTCGGCGAGTTGATCGCTTGTCATGCTCCCGACAACCCGACGCTCTTCCGCCGAAAGGCTCGAAGCGTAGCTCTTGTCGGCAGTCGCATTGCCAGAGAGGCCAGCCATCGGTGTTTTGATGCCGACATGACCTGAGGCGCCAAGCGCAATGCGCGCCACTTGAGACTGAGAGAGGCCCGTGGAGTCCGCCACGCTCTTGCTGATCTGATCCAGTCGGTTGAGCGTCTCGCCGTACTGCTCGAAGCTGCTCGAGGTGGATCCGGTGCTGCTGCGCGAAGAGCGCAGCTTCGCCACGCCCTTCGTGAAGGCCTCCGCCAGCACGGACAATCGCTCGCTGCTGGCCGCGACCCCCTCACCGCGCGCCGCGTCCACCTGCCGGCTCGCGTCCTGCACGTCCTGCTCGGACACCCGCATTGACACCACCCGAGAGGCAAAGCCCTGGTTGCGCAGCAAGTTGACCGCCGTTGTGCCGGTCAGCGCGTTCGATGAGAAGGTGTTGCCGCTCAGGTCATGCTGCCAGTTGCTCATGAACGCCGAGGTCCGGTTCGGCGCGAGCTGCATCTGATCCATCGACACGTTGCCCAGCGACGTGTTGCCCACCGTGGACGCTGCGGTCGAGCCCGACAGCACGGCCTGCAGTCCCGACAGCCCGCCCACCAGCGCCGTGCCGAAGTTCTCCATCCTTTTTAAGGCGGCCCAGGCGATGAAAGGAATGCTGATCGCGAGGTAACCTACAACGGCCTCGCCCGACAGCGCGCGCGAGTAGATGATGGACGAAGTTTGCAGGGCCAGCGCCTTCGCACCTGTCCCGAGATCGGCGGCGGCCGCCAGGTCGTAGGCCGCGTAGATCGATGCCATGTAGTTGAGAATGGCATAGAGCGGCGGCCACAGCTGGATCCAGATCAGGATCGCCGCATAGCCCTTGAAGGCCATCATGGTCTCGCGCCCGCTGGTCAGCAGGAGCAACAGCACGAAGAGCGGGAAGAGGGCATACGTGACCGCCTCGATCACGTTGCGGAACACCGGCAGCGCCTGCTCGGCCACCTTGCCGAAGTTGAGCCAGGAGGCGTTCATCTGGGCGACGGCCTGGGCGCGACCCACGGCCAGCACCATGGCCGCCGGGTCGTTGACTTTCTGACCCACGATCTTGCCGGTGTCCTCCAGCGCGTTGAGCATGGCGTTCTGCCGGATGATGTCGGCGGCGGTGGCCGAGGCGTTGGCGATGCTGTTCTTGAGGTAGGCCTGCTGGATCTGGCCCGCGATCGCAGCCGCCGCTGCGGTGCCAGGCAAAGTCGGGTTGAGCTGGAAGGCCAGGCGTCCCTGGATGCGCTGGAGTTGCGCCGGCAGCCGGCCGTTGAGGCTCAAGTAGACGTTGGGACAGGTGTCCACGCCCACGGCGCCGCCGGTGCCGGTCAGCGTGCTGAAGCGCGCCGGGTTGGGCGAGGCCATCAGCGGCCAGACGTCATCGGAGGTCGAGAAGGTGGCTGGATCCAGCGTGCCGTCGATCAGGTCGTACGTTGTGCAGTTGTGGATGAAGTTGACCAGGTCCGTCCGAAAGGCCGGGTCCTGGAACACCACGTTGCCGGTTTCCCGCACGAGCCGGTTGCCGAACATCAGGCCGTTCTGCTCATAGGACAGCTCGGCCGGCAGCGCGCCCATGCCCGGGATCACCTGAAACGCCGTCTCGAAAAGGCCCGTGAGCGTGTGCCCAATGGTGCTGGTGAGGCTGCCCAGCACCGCCACCCCAAAGGGCACGTTGTCCACCACGCGCACGGCCGAGCCGCCCGTGCGGTCCACGATGCCCACCGTGACCCGCGGCACGATCAGGACGCCGAAGACCAGCACCACGGAGGCGAGCCACTTCCAGCCCTGCAGCTTCTCCGGGGCGAAGGCGTAGGCGATCAACGCCGCCACGAAGCCGCAAAAGGCCACAGCCGCGACAGCCGACGCGTAGTCGCTCGATGCATGGATGGCCGCGGCCGCGTTGAACACCCCAAACAGGCTGTCGGCGTTCTGGTAAGCGTAGATCTCCCACATGGCCGCACCGACTCACCCAGTTCAGCGGGACTGGTTGGCCGCCTGATGGCCCAGCATGTCCATGACGTGCTGGGGCATGCTCGAGCGCAACTGGCGCTCCAACTGCTCCAGATGACTCGCGACGGCACGGAACGAGCCGACCTTCTGGTACAGCAGGTTCTTCTCCTGCGAGAGCAGCAGCAGCAGGGTCTGGGCGCGTTGCCTGATCTGGTTGGCCTGGTCGCGCTGGTGCTGCTGCAGCGTGAAGTCCTTGGCCAGGGCCGCCATTCCGACGCGCAGGTTGCGCTCCAGCATCACGTAGGCGTAGTCGGCCGCGATCACGTCCCGGTACTGGCCGATCAGGCTGTCTGCCAAGCCCGAGCCAGGAATGCTGGTGCCGACGGACAGCATCTTGTAGACCGGCTCGGTGGTCTGGTTCACGAAACCGACTTCGGCGCTGTTGTTGGGGATGGGCGTGCGCGTGGCGATGCGGTCCGCGATGGAGCGCATCATGGTCTCCACGCGCGCGGTGAAGGGCACATGGTTGTAGGCCGTATTGAGCGAGACCACGTCGCAGTTCGTGTAGTCGTTGCAGCGCAGCAGGTGCTGGATGACGTTGGTGCCAGAACCCGCCGCCTGACCGTAGAGCAACTGGCTGATGGACGTCAGGGTGGGCGCGATCGGCTCGGGGTCGCGGCCCGACTCTTCCGGGTAGTAGATGACCGTGCCCACCATGCTCATGATCAGCTCTCGACCCGAGTCGTCCAGATGGGTTCCCGTGTGCTGCAGCACCCGCCAGGTGAGGTTGCCAACGAAGGGTGCCTTGTTGCGCACATTGGCGTCGCCCGAGGATCTGGCGGAGGACAGGATGCTGGGCCGGTCGGTCGAGCAGCGTCGACGGGCCGCGTCGCGGTCGCTCTCCAGGCCCATTTCCATGGCGAGGTCGGCGCAGCTTTCCTGCGAGCTGTAGCCCACCGCTTCGGCGGCGGTGCTGACGATGGCCTTCGCGGTCTCGCAAGAGTTGATGCGCGCATTGTTGATCCAGGTCTCCAGACCCTTGGCCCACTTCGTGAGGCCGCCGAGCAGCGGGGAGACGGCTTCGAGGGCAAGCTGGAAGGCGATCCCGGGCAAGGCGGCCGTGATGTTCCGCAGCATGTTCTTGAACTCTTCGGCCGAGATGTGGCTGAAACTGCCACCAAAAACATCGATCCCGCCGCAGCCGGCTTTGGCGCTCGGGAACTGTACGGCCGCGAGCTGGTAGACCCTGTTCGGCGAGCGCATCATCAGATTGCCGCCGGTGTACGTGTTGTAGGTCTGGCCGCGAAACGCCCCCGGCGCGGTGTAGTTCCCGATGGCCCCCAGGTTGTTGAACATGTCGTTGACCTCGCTGTTGAGGTCGGCGCGGCTGGGCATGGCCGTGCTCAGCATCGCCAGGGAGACGGCCAGCACGATGACCCTGCGGCGGCGGACGAAGCGGGATGGGGTGGGCATGGCGATCTCCTAGGGCAGGGCCAGGCGCCGCGTGGCGCTGGGCAGCATGGCTTCGCCCTGGGGCGACGAGACGATGGAAATCCGCTCCAGCAACTGCGACTCCGACAGAACCCCGGAGCCGATCGGCATGATCTTTCCGGAGGAGGGCTGGGCGAGAAACACGGCAGGCACCTGAGTGACTTGCAGCGCGGTGGCGATGCCGTTGTCGGGCCGTGCGCGCGGGAAGCCCGGCAACGGGCCGCCATCGACGCTCACGGCGACGACCTGGATGCCGTGGCGCGCTTCGAAGGCCTGCAAGGTGGGGGCGAAGGCATGGCAGTAGGGGCAGTCGCTGCGGTAGAAGAAGAACAGGACATGGTCGCGGCCCAGCGCAGCCACTCCAGCCGAGCGGTCGGTCCGCTGCTGCCGCTCGAAGACCTCCAGCGCCTGGGCGTTGACCGGCCGGCCCTGCAGCGTCGGGTCGAGCTTGGGCGTGGCCCAGGCCACGCGCTGCGCGACGTCGGCGAAGTAGGAGGCGCGGTCCACCACCTGCATCTCCAGCTCCATGTAACTGCGCACATTGGCTTCGCTGGGCCGCATGATGGCGATGTTGCGCAGGTCCTCAAGGGTCTTCTGCAGGCGGTCGAACTCCACCAGTTCGGGTGGGCGCTCAGGCGCAGCCGGCCGCGGCGGCGGGGCCGGTGCGGGTCTGGTTGCGGGCTCGACCTCTTGCGTCGGGGGGGCCTCGTAGAAGTGCCACCCGCGCCAGCGGTCAGACCAGTAAGCGCGGGAGGACGCGTCGCGCGGGGAGGCCGGACCAGAACCCTGCGCCACGGCCACATCGGCGATCGGCGCCAGTATCAGCACGGTCAGCACAAGCAGAGGAACATGGGAGGGTCGGATCACCATGGCCACCTCACAGCAGCGACCGGGGCGGCAGGCGCGTGGTGCAGTAGTTGATCCCGAACTCGATCGTCTGTTTGCGCGGGGCGGTCACGCCGGGCAGCTTCACGCCCTCCTGCCAGAACAGCACCTTGAGCCGGCTGCAGCCGGGCTCGCGGTAGCGCCTCTCGGTTGAGACGTCGATGTAGATCGGCGAAGTGGCCTCGAAGTGCCTGGTGATCGCATCGGCGATCTCTCCAGTGAGCACGCCATGGGCCGTGCCTTCCGCGGACTGCAGCGCGGCCAGCAGGACAGGGCGGGCGTCGGGGACCGGTGTGCGCACCGCCTGTGCGCGGGCGGCAGAAGCGAGCACCAGAGCCAGGACCAGGATGGCGGCGGCGATGCGTGGCATGGCGTTCATTGACATCTCCCCTCCCCGTAGTAGCAGTTGGCGGCGCGATCGACGTTGCCGCCCTGGATCACCCCGACGTTGGGCATGTTCGGCACGATCGACGCGTAGAACTCGCTGAGGTCCATGCGCGCGAAGTCCAGACTCTGCAACTGGGCGATCGTGAAGCCGGAGCAGTCCGGCGCTTGCGCCGTGCCCCAGCCCTTGCCGACCTGCTGGCGGCCTTGTTCGTTGATGACCCGGGCCAGGACCGAGTTGAAGCAGCACTTGTTTGTCGTGTGGGTGATGCACGAGACGCACCGACCCAAAATCCGGATGCAGGACGAGCAGTAGGTGCCGACCGAGTGGCACAGCCGCGCCCCTTCCTTCATCGCGAGTTTGGATTCCTCCTCGTCGCAGGACAGGGCGGCCATCACGATGTAGATGACGATGGCGATCACCAGGGACCACGGGTCGAAGGCCACGACCACGCTCTCGCCGGCATAGAGCACCGCAGAGCCGGCGGGCAGGGCGGTGCCGTTCACCGCCACCGTGACGCCGTAGCTCGTGAAGCTGCCGCTGAACCCGCCACTCATCAGCAAGGCCTGCATGCCTTGGTAGAGAAACTCCCGGTTGCCGGAATTCATCAGCGCGTCGAACACCAGCCGCGAGCCGGCGCCGAACATGCTCTGGTTGCTCATGCCCTGGCCGGCCGGATCGCTGCGGCAGCAGTTGGTGAGCAGCCGGTCGCGACAGCGATTCGCCTCGCCCTTGAACACCTGCAGGTTGTCGGTGTCCAGATACACGCCAGCCTCGCGCGCCGCTTCCAGGAACGACATCGAGCGCGCGAAGTCCGCGTCGTTGGTGTACGTGGTGTTGAAGCAGCTGCCGGCGATGCAGAAGACGTCGGTGGGGCAGTTGCGCGCGGTCACCCTTGAGCCAGGCGCCGCGGAACACGTGTACGTGTTCTCGGTGAGCTCGCAGATGCCGGTGGCCGCGTTCCTCTGGCGGCAGACCGTCCCCGAAGGCGCGCAGCCCGACGCGGCCAGCGGCGCGCATTCGTCGGATGCGGCCCCGAACTGGCAGGAGAGCGAGGTCTCGTGGCGCCAGCAGGCTCGGGTGACCTGGGCGCCATCCACCACCTTGGCGGCAGGCCCGTCGACGCAGCGCGCCGCGCCCGTGACGGCGCAACGCCCGTCGCTGGCCAGCGTGGGGCACTGGTCGTCCCACTGATCGGACTCGGTGACCGTGGTGTGCGGCCGCTCGAAGCTCAGTGCCATCTGCGAGATGGGACCGTACAGGGGGTTCAGCCGGAAGCCCACCACGGGACGGCTGGCGTGCGCGGTCCAGTAGAAGCCGGAGACCGTTCCCGTGATGTCGGTGCCGACGTGTTCGGACGGCCGCGGCGTTGGCGCGTAGCAGGTTCCCTGATCGAGGGTGAAGGCCTGGCTGCTGCCGCCCTCGCCGCCGCTGTCGACGGTGTAGGCGATGTTGTCGCCGCTTTGCGTGCCGGCGGGGCAGGCCGCGTAGACCTCGTGGAAGGGGCGCTCGGTGGTGCAGACCGGGTCGGAGTCCCCGCCAGCACCCGTGCAGATCTGCCGGTGTTCCTGGGCGATGAACCCGGTCAACCGGCAGGCGTCGCCGTTGCACTGGTTGTTGACGATCCAGGCCCCGTTGGGGCCACCCGGTGGCCAGACCGGAGTGGGCAGGTCGGCCACCCGGCGCGGGAACACCAGCCCCGAGTTCGCGTCCACGTCGAAGAAGGCGACCGGCACGCCGCCGCTGGTCACGCGCATGCGTTGCGCGGACGCGGGCTGATCCGGCCTGCACTGGATCGCCATCGACGCGCTGCCGGAACCCGCCTGGGAGAACCATTCACCCGGCGAGCAACTGCTGGTGCGCGAGACGGACACCGACAGCGTGCGTGCACAGGACTGGGCGGTGGCGCCTGTGTACTGCCGGCAGACCCGGGTTTCGGTCCCGGGCGTGGCCACCGTGTCCACCTGGCATCCGCTGTAGAAGCTCGCGATGTCTTCCAGTGCCGTCGACGGGTTGGCCGCCACGCGGCGCGCGCCCAGCACCGCGGGGTCGTAGGGCGAGATGGCTTCGCGGGGGGTGTTCGCCGAGGCCCGGGCACCCAGCAGTGCCTGGCACACGGGATCGTGGGGCGTCATCGCACAGGCCGCGAGGCGGGCGCTGGTTTGGCCCGAGAGATGGGGTTGGCCGTGGTACAGGCGCTCGGGCGGTGTCGTGGTGTAGCCAGGCACCACGGCGGAGGCATCGGGCGTGTTGATGGTCCCTCGGACCACGGGGTTGGCGGCCTGCCCGGCGGCCGTGCCCTCGGCGTGCGGCCCGATCTGGGCGCTGACGTGCGTCAGGACGAAGCAGACCATCGTGAACCAGACGATGGCGCGCTTCAGTCCGTGCACGTTGAGCGTGGGCATCGGATGCTCCTATCGCCGCGGCTGTCCCGACCGGCCGAGCCGGTCGAGGAAAGGCCCAGCCTCGATCCTGAAGCCTGGCACCGCACGCTGCATGTGCTCGAGCGCATAGTCCAGGCTGACGTCTCCGGCCACCCGCAGGAAGCCTTCGGGTGGCGCGCAAGTCCCTGCGGCACATGACTCCGGTCGCGTGCCATCGCGCACGAGCACGAAGCTGGGCACGCGTGCGATGGAGAAGCGGTCGAAGGCCTGGGGATCGATCTGCACGGCGACCTGGCGCGTGCCGATGAGCCCCTGGACCTGGGCCACGGTCTCGCGCAGCGAGCCCTGGGCGAAGCCGCGCAGGATGACGGAGGCTCGCGCTCTGGCCGCCTGGTCGATGAGTTTTTCCAGCGCGGGGCGGGGCATGGACAGGCTCACGAAGACGAAGAGACCGGGGCCGCTGGTCAGTCCCTGCGCCGCGGCCATGGCGTCCGACTGCGAGGCGTAGCCGCGCGCCAGGGCTTCGAGGTCGATGGGCGTGCGCGTCACAGGCTGGGGGAGCGCTTCGATTGCCGGGCCCCGCAGGGCCGGCGAGGTGCTCCCCGGCGCGGGCGCCGGCCCACCGTGCTTGCGGCGCGCGGCCTCGATGTCCTGGTCCGTGACCGTGGGTTGCCCCTGACGGGCACGTTCGATGTCCGCGTCAGTGATCACCGGCGCTTGCGCCCCGGCCGACAGGGCCCAGGCGAGCAGGAGCAAACCGATACCGACGCGCGAGGACTGCGGGGAATCAAGGTTGCCGACAAGGCGGTGGAGGAGTTCAGTAGCCAACACAGCAGTTCCTTTTCCTGAACAACATGAAGGCGAAGTCCTCGCCGCGCACCGGGTACTCCTTGCCGGCACCCCACATGACCGTCGTGCGTCCGAAGGGCTGGCAGCACTTGCCGGCTTCCTTGGTCGTGTTGGGGATGGGGTGGGTGAGCTGGGTCTTGTAGGCCGCCTTGTCCATCACGGGTGCAAAGTAGGGACCGCACAGCCCCGGCTGGCCGTGCCAGCCCCAGGCGATCAGCTCGCGGTGCATCTTGGCGGTCAGCCGCTGGGCCATCAGTGCGGCGGTGCGCACGCCCCCCATGTGGTAGGGCACATGGCCGTTCATGGGATAGAGCGACCCCTGGCAGCCCGCGCACCAGAACAGCTCGCGGATGCCGAAGCCCACCGAGGCCGCCACGCAGTCGGCTGCGCAGGCCGCGATGGCCACCGGGTTGGCGAACAGGGCGGCGTCCGGGTTGATGATCAGCGTGAGCTCGTCGTCGGCCCAGAGCGGGTCGACCTCGGTCAGGTAGGCCAGGTCGAACGATCCGCGCTCCAGACACGGGAAGTCGGTGACGACTTCGAGGTAGTACAGAACCGGGTTCGTGTACCAGTGAGCCTGATAGAAGCTGCCGCCATCCCCGTCCGCCTCCGGCCGCGTGAAACGCGCGGCCTCGGGCGCCGGGATGCCGGGATCGAGGTCGATGCCGCCGAGCGAGGTCAGGCAGAAGGGCTTGCGCACGGCCTCGACGTGGCGCGCGGGCTCCCAGAACCCCACGGAGAGTCCGATCACAGGATTGACCCCACAGGTGCACAGCGGGCTGGACGGGTTGTCGATGTCCTCCTGGTCGCCGAAATTGCCCATGCGTGCGCCGCCGATGCTGATGGGCAGGATGCAGCTCCAGCAAATGTCCGTGATCGGATTGGGAAACTTGCCGGTGCAGGTCGTGGCATTGGCTGCCGCGGCCCCGAGCATCACGAACAGCATCAGCAGCCATCTGGCGAGGCAGTGGATGGGACGCGAAATCATCGGGATACCTCCATCTCATCGATGCGCAGCCGCTTGCCTTCCTGGGACACGAGGGCGGGCACCTGGGTGATGCCCAGGCGGCGTGTGAGCAGGCCCTGCTGGTCGTAATAGACGGGGATGCGCCAAGACTTCATGAGGTCGAGGTAGGAGCCTCCCGTGAGGATGGGTTTGACCTTGCCCTGGTAGCGCGCCATCAGCTCAAGGGCGCGCCGCACCTGCCGGCTGTCCCTGGCGTCGAAGAACAGCAGGTGGCGCGTCATCGAGACGATGTTCAGCGGATTGGCCTGGGTGCCCGCCGCGAACAGCAACTCGCCTCTGGCGCCGAGGATGTTCTGGTCCAGGGTGTAGGTGGGGTCGAAATAGAACGTGCGCGGGTTGGCGGTGGTCCGCACGCTGGCGACGGGGGGTGGGCGGCGGACCGTTTCCGTGCCGCGGCTCCGGGCATCCTGTTCGATGCGGGCCAGTTCGCCGGAGCGCTCCTTCTCACGCAGGCGTTGCTCGATCATCCGCAGCAGGTGCGGCTCAGCGATTTTGTAGGTCGGCCCGATCGTGCCGAGATCGGTGGCGTGCGCCGCCCGGTCGAACGTCGAGAGCGCGGCCAATGCCAGGAGCACGAGGTGTGCGAGGGGTGCTGAGGACAGCTTCATCGCGGGCCTCCGTGCGCGCACTGGACCTGGGCGATGAGCTGCTGCCGCGCACCTCGGTCTTTCGAGTGGGCTGCGCGGATCAAGCCCATCAGCACCGGGTCGCCACCGTCCTGCGCCATCGCGCGGCGCAGTTCGGCCGTGTTCAGTTCCCGGCCGCAGCGCAACCGGGCCGCGGCCAGGTAGGTGCGCGCGCCGTCCTCGGCGGCGGGTGCGATCTGCCGCAACAACCCGAGGTAGTCCGCCAGGGGGACGTCGTCGCCGAAGGCCGCTGCCTGCGGGGGAGATGGCGACGGCGACAGAGGTCCGTGGGCGGGGCTGGTCTGTGCCACGGCCGAGGCCGAGTGAGCGACCATCAGCGCGTACAGGGCAGCCCAGACTGCACGAGGGCGACCTTGGAGGTGTGGCGGGTGGAAGGTGCGTCTGCAGGCCATGTCCATCTCCTTCAGAACAGCGGCACCACGACGCCCAGCACCTGGTCGGCGCGCACGAGGCCGCTGGCGTGGTAGCGGGAGTCGAAACTGTCGGGGCTGGTGCCCTGGACGTAGTAGTGGCCAGCGGGGATGACCGTGGCCTCGATGGGGCGTAGCGGATGGCGGTCGTGCCCATGGGTCTTGGCGCTGCCCACGGGCTCGCCGTTGACGTAGACGAGGCGGCCCTGCACCGTCACGACATCGCCGGGCAATCCCCGAACCAGCTTGAAGAAGGGCTGGCCGCGCAAACCGCGGTAGTGCTCCTGCGCTTCTCCCGCGAACGCGAACACGATCAGGTCGCCGCGCTGCAGCGCGGCGTGGCCGTACTGCATCAGCGCCATGCGGTAGGGCAGGCTCGGGGTCCAGTTGAAGAGCACAGGCACGCGCGGCGTGGGGTCGATGAACAGCCGCGCGTAGGCAAAGCCCCAGATGGCGAACACCGGGACGTACAAATACCAGCGGCGGCGCATGTGCCGCAGCAGCTCCTGCAGGTCGCGGCGGCGCCGGGACCACCAGACCGGCCGCACCGACGGGGTGGGGACTTCGGGGA
>NZ_JBWKZH010000088.1:0-19799 GCF_059424305.1 Hydrogenophaga sp. GW456-12-10-14-TSB4
GTGTGGCGGCCACGGGGGCTGGGCGCGAAGGCGCGGCGACCGGGGGGGGCGTGTTCCTCGGCGTGTCGGCGACGGCCCGGGGAGCGGCCTCCACAGGGGCCGCGGCGGCAGGCGGCACGGGCTTGGGCGCCCAGACGCGCACGCCCATCTCGGCCAGCATGGCGCGTTGGCGTGCATCCAGCTGCGGCACGAAGGAGGTGTCGGGTGCGTGGTCGCTCATCGTGGGCTCCGGACCGCCGCAAGATTCAGGCTCATGACGACGGCGTCTTCCCGGCGCAGGTGGCCGTCCGGGTAGTAGCCCTTGCGCAGGCCGACCTGCGAGAAGCCGTAGCGCTCGTACAGGCGGCGCGCGGCCTCGTTGCTCTGGCGCACCTCCAGCCAGAGCCATTGGGCCTGCTGGCCGCGCGACCACAGCACCAGGGCGTCGAGCATGAAGCGCGCCCAGCCCTGGCGCTGGTGGGCCGGTGCCACGGTGATGTTGAGCAGGTGCACCTCGTCCACGCCGGGCATGGCCACGAGGTAGCCCAGCAGCACGCGGCCGTCGACCTGCACGGCCGGGGCCTTCTCATTCGGCAGCGCCTCGCCCAGCAGCAGGACCGCCGGGTAGCCGGCCTGCAGCGAGTCGTGGAAATGCTTGTGCGACCAGGGGTGAGCGTAGGCCGCGACCTCCACCGCCCGCACGGCGTCCAGGTCGGCCTCGGTCATCGCTGCGAACGCGATGCGGCGCTCGCGGGTGGCGGGCGGACGCTCGGTGTCCGGCAGCGGCCACGCGGTCGGGGCGTTCAGGGTGGTGTCCATGGCGGGTTTCAAGGCGCGGCCGCGCGCAGGCGCTCGCGCTCGTCGGTGGTCTGGGCCACCTTGTCGCGCACGTACAGCGGCAAGGCATCGCGCGCGGCCACCGCCGCGCCCGCGGCCAGCAGGCCAGGCGCCAGGCGCAGCAGCGCGGCGGCCGTGGGCAGGGCCGGCAGGCGGGAGCCTGGCAGCCCGGCCAGGGCATCGGTATAGCTGTCGAAGACATTGCCCGTGAGCAGGGTGGCGCCGTCGGCCTGCAGGTGCGCGCCCAGATCGGCCGGCGCGCACAGGCGGGGTGGTGCCAGCGGCGGCAGCCCTTCCGGTGTGCAGGCGTACGTGGCCACGTACAGCTCGCCCATGCGGGCGTCGAGCAGGGCCGCGATGCGCTCGGGCAGTGCGTGGCCGGCCTGCTGGTGGCGCCAGCGGGCTTCTTCGGCCAGGGCCAGCAGGGTGTCGACCGGCAGCACCGGCAAGCCGAGTGGGCGGGCGGCGTCCTGCGCCCCATAGGCCAGGCCCTGGGCCACGGCGCAGGCGGTGCGCAAGCCGGTGAAGGAGCCGGGCCCGCGGCCGAACACCACGGCGTCCAGGCTGTTCAGCGCCCAGCCCGAGGCATCGAGCAGCTGTTTCACCAGCGGCAGCAGGGTGGTCGAGGCCATCGCGCCGCCCGGGCCGCTGTGCTGCCACAACGGGCCATCGGGCGCGCCGCTGCCCAGGGCCACCGAGAGGGTGTCGGTGCTGGTTTCGAGGGCGAGCAGGCGCAAGGCGGAAGGCATCCCGGGATTATCGGGCACCACCGGCCATCCCCTGCCAGGGCCATTCGCGCGGCCGCGACCGGTTCTGTTGCAGCGCCGTTTCATAATGAAACCCCATGTTGGACACCGAATTTTTCCGCCGTGCAACGCCCCTTCGCCGGGCGCGTGGGCTGGCGCTGTGCCTGCTGGCCGGCCTGACCTTGCCCGCCTGCGCCCAGATGGCCGGCCGCGGTGATCCCTTGCCGCCGGCGGTGCTGGCGGCGATGAGCCGCGCCCAGGTGCCGGCGAGCGCGCTGTCGGCGCTGGTGATCTCGGTCGATCCCGACGCCCATGAGCGCCTGCGCCACCGCGCCGGCACCCCGGTGAACCCGGCCTCGGTGATGAAGCTGGTGACGACCTACGCCGCCATCGACCTGCTGGGCAGCGATTTCACCTGGAACACGCGCTTCTACACCGACGGTTCGGTCGAAAACGGTGTGCTGCGCGGCAACCTGTACGTGCGCGGCGGCGGGGATCCCAAGTTCGTGCTCGAGCGCATCCAGGAGGCCTACCTGGCCCTGCAGGCCAAGGGCGTGCGCGTGATCCTGGGCGACATGGTGCTCGATCACAGCGCGTTCGAGCTGCCCGCCATCGACCCGGGCGCCTTCGACGGCGAGGCCCTGCGCCCCTACAACGCCACGCCCGATGCCTTGCTGGTCAATTTCAAGTCGGTCATCCTCACGTTCCAGCCCGACCTGGCCAACGGCGTGGCCCGCGTGCTCAGCGAGCCGCCCATGGCCGGCCTGGCGGTCGACGCCACCGTGCCGCTCTCGCGTGGCACGGCATGCGGTGACTGGCGCAGCACCGTGCAGGCGCGTTTCGACGACCCGAACAGCATCCGCTTCGAGGGCCGCTACCCGCAGGTCTGCGGCGAACTCAAGTGGCCGGTGGCCTACCAGCAGCCGGCGAGTTATGCCGCGCGCGCCATGGAGGGCCTGTGGCGCGCCAGCGGGGGCTCCATCACCGGCCAGGTGCGCGACGGCACCATGCCGGCCGAGGTGCAGCTGCTGCACGAGGCGCGTTCGCTGCCCCTGTCCGAGGTCATCGTGGACGTGAACCAGTGGAGCAACAACGTGATGGCGCAGCAGGTGTTTCTCACGCTGGGCCAGCTGGCGCCGCCACAGACGGCCACGCCCGCGCTCGCCGCGGTCGCCCGGGGCTCCGCCGCCGACCGGCTGGTGCCTTCGCGTCCGGCGCGCTTTGAATACTCGCGTGAGGTGGTGACCGACTGGTGGAAGCGCACCTTCGGCCCCCGCGTGCCCGGGCCGGTGCTCGACAACGGTTCGGGCCTGTCGCGCGACGAGCGCATCACGCCCGAGGCGCTGGCCGGCCTGCTGCGCCACGCCGCGCGCCATCCGCAAGGCGTGCAGTTCGTGCAGTCGCTCTCGATCGCCGGGGTCAGCGGCACGGCGGCACGGCTGGCGCGCGGCGGCCAGAGCGCCGCGCGCGGCAACGCCTGGGTCAAGACCGGCACGCTGCGCGACGTCACCGGCATTGCCGGCTACGTCAATGCGTCGAACGGCGCGCGCTATGTGGTGGTGGGCTTCATCAACCACCCCAACGCCGCCGCCGCCCGGCCCGCGCTCGACGCGCTGCTGGAGTGGACCGCCCTGCTGCCGGATTGAGACAGCGCTTGACCGCGCCGGAGCGCGATCTGCAACGAGAGAGGCAACGCCCACCAGGGGCATCCAGGGTCCGGCTCCGCCGGCCCGAGATGCCGTCCCCTCTCGAAGCGCCGAAGGCGCGCCACGGAGGGGGGAAGCCGCAAAGCGGCGCAGGGGGGTGTTTCTGTCAAGCCGCAGCGCGCTTCAGCCGGTCGCGCACGCCGTCCCAGGCCGGGTCCTCGGGCGGCGTTTCCACCCAGATCAGGCGCACGCCGGTGGCGTCCAGCTCGCGCAGCACGGCAAACAGCTCCTGCGCGGCGGCGGCCGCGTCGTCCGGCATGCGCCGGCGCGGCACCCCGCGGGTGGGTTCGAGGGGGCTGCGGGTGTAGACCGCGATGTGTTTCGCGTCGTCGCCCAGCACCTGGAAGGCCGCGCGCAGTTGCGCCGCATCCATCAACCGAACCTTGGCGCGTGGCGCGTAATGCGATTCCAGCGTGCCCGAGGCGCGCGGTGCGGCTTCGTCGCGTTCGCGCAGCGGCTGGCCGCAGGCGGCTTCGAGCTGCGCCACGGTGATCATGCCGGGGCGCAGCAGCACGGGGTGGCCGCGTGTGCAGTCGACGATGGTGGATTCGATGCCCACCGGGCAGGCACCGCCGTCGAGGATCAGCAGCTCGTCGGCCGCCAGGCTGGCGAACTCGTCGGCCACGTGCGCGGCGGTGGTGGGGCTGACCCGGCCGAAGCGGTTCGCGCTGGGCGCGGCCACACCGCTCACGCCGCGCACGGCGGCCGCGCTCAGCAGCGCCTGGGCCACCGGGTGCGCAGGGCAGCGCAGGCCGACCGAGTCCTGCCCGCCGGCCGCGACCGCGGCCACGCCCTCACGGCGCGGCAGGATCAGCGTGAGCGGGCCGGGCCAGAAGGCCTGCATGAGCGCGGCGGCAAAGGCCGGCACCTCGCGCGCGTAGTGGTCCACACCCGCGCGCCAGCCGTGCGCGCCCTCGCCGGGCGCGAGGTGCACGATCAGCGGGTGGTCGGCCGGGCGGCCCTTGGCCTCGAAGATGCGGTGCACCGCCGTGGCGTTGTCGGCGTCGGCGGCGAGGCCGTAGACGGTTTCGGTGGGCATGCCGACCAGCGAACCGGCGGCCAGGCGCTGTGCCGCGCTGTCGACGGCGGCCGTGTCTTTCGCGGGCAGCAGCAGCGGCGGCATGCGCGGCGCCTCAGTCGGCGAGCGCGGGCAGGCCGAGCAGCGAGAGCACCTGCGCCGCGGTCTCGCGCACCTGCACCACGCTCGCGCCGGTGATGTTGAGGTGGCCCATCTTGCGGCCGGGGCGCGCGCTCAGCTTGCCGTAGAGGTGCAGGTGGGTGCCCGGCAGGGCGAGCACCGCGCCCCAGGGTGGCGAGACGGGTTGCCGGCTGGCCTGCGCGCGCACGGCGTTGGGCTCGAACCAGAGGTCCCCCAGCAGGTTGACCATGATGGCCGGGCTGTGCTGGCGCGGCGTGGGCAGCGGCAGGCCGGCGAGCGCGCGCACCTGGGCCTCGAATTGCGACAGGTCGCAGGCGTTCTGCGTGTAGTGGCCGCTGTTGTGCGGGCGCGGCGCCATTTCGTTGACCACGAGGTCGAGCGTGCCGTCGGCCTTCTCCACCACGAAGTACTCGACGCAGAGCACGCCCACATAGCGCAGGTGGTTCGCGATGGCCGCGGTGCTGGCCTGCGCGCGCCGCGCCAGCGTGGGGTCGAGGGCGCCGTCGAAAACTTCCGTGAGGGCGAGGATGCCGTCGTGGTGCGTGTTCTTCTGCACCGGGAAGCTCACCACCTGGCCGTCGGCCCCGCGCGCGACGATCACCGAGCATTCGGCGCGCAGCTTGAGCATTTTTTCCAGCACGCAGGGCACCTTGTCCAGGTCGTCCCAGGCGGCGGCCAGTTCCTCGCGCGTGGACACGCGCACCTGGCCCTTGCCGTCGTAGCCCATGCGCGCGGTCTTGAGGATGCCGGGCAGCAGATCGGCCGGCACGGCCTTGAGTGCGGCATCGGTGGTGATGACGGCGTGCGGTGCCGGGGCCACGCCGCTGATGTGCGCGCAATGCTCGAAATGGCCCTTCTCTTTCACCCGGTCCTGCGCGATGGCCACGCAGGCGGCGGACGGGGCCACCGGCCGCTGGGCCGCGAGCGTCAGCAGGGCGTGCGCCGGCACGTTCTCGAACTCGGTGGTGATCGCGTCGCAGCGCTGGATCAGCTGGGCCAGGCCCTGCTCGTCGTCGTACGCCGTCTTGATGTGGTGGTGGCTCACCAGACCGGCCGGGCTGGCCGGATCGGGGTCAAGCACCACGGTGAAGTAGCCCATGGCCTGCGCGGCCTGCACGAACATGCGGCCGAGCTGGCCGCCGCCCATCACGCCCAGCGTGGTCTGCTGGCCCTTGTGGACGGAGGGGGCGCCGGGAAGAAGGGTCTTGGGGCTCATGTCGGCAGGGTCATCGCGCGGGCGGCGGCGGTCTGTTGCGCGCGGAAGGTGTCGAGCTTGTGGCGCAGCTCGGGGTCGTGGCTGGCGAGCATGGCCACGGCGAACAGGGCCGCGTTGGCCGCGCCGGCGGCGCCGATCGCGAACGTGGCCACGGGCACGCCCTTGGGCATCTGCACGATGCTGTGCAGCGAGTCCACGCCGCTGAGGTGCTTGCTGGCCACCGGCACGCCGAGCACCGGCACGACGGTCTTGGCTGCCAGCATGCCTGGCAGGTGCGCCGCACCGCCGGCGCCGGCGATGATGGCCTTGAGCCCGCGCTCGGCGGCCGCCTGGGCGTAGGTGAACATATCGTCGGGCATGCGGTGCGCCGAGACCACACGCGCTTCGTGTGCGATGCCGAAGTCCTGCAGGATCTGCACGGCGTGCTGCATGGTGTCCCAGTCGCTGCTGGAGCCCATGAGCACACCCACTTGGATGGGGTTCATGACGGTGCCTCTGGCCGGTGCGCCCCTTGAACGGGGCTGGATCGGTCGCGCACATGGCAGGGCATGGCGTCTCCGGTAAAGTGTGGATTTTACGTTTGCCCAGGCCGCTCCCATGATCAACGTCACCGTCGCCAACTTTGAAGCCGAGGTCATCGAGGCTTCGATGAATACCCCCGTGCTGGTGGATTTCTGGGCCCCGTGGTGCGGTCCCTGCAAGGTGATCGGCCCGCTGCTGGAGAAGCTGGAAGCCGACTACGCCGGCCGCTTCAAGCTGGTCAAGATCGATTCCGACCAGGAACAGCAGCTCGCCGCGGCCTTCGGCATCCGCAGCATCCCCACCTGCGTGCTGCTCAAGAACGGCCAGCCGGTCGACGGTTTCATGGGCGCGATGCCCGAGGGCCAGATCAAGGCCTTTCTCGACAAGCACCTGCCGGCCGGCGAGGAGCCCGAGGCCGAGGAGGCGCAGCCCGATGCGCTGGCCGAGGGCGACCTCGAAGGCGCGCTGGACCAGATGCGCCAGACCGTGCAGGCCGAGCCGGACAACGACGATGCCCGCTTCGACCTGGTGAAACTGCTGCTGGAAATGGGGCAGGACGACGATGCCAAGGTGGCGTTCGCCCCGGTGATCGCCAAGGCGGCGGGCGTGCGCCGGCTCGACTCGCTGCAGCGCTGGATGGCCGCGCGCGACGCGCAGGCCGAGGTGGCCGACCCCGACGCCCGCGCGGCGGAGCTGCAGGCGGCCATCGCCGCGAACAAGCGCGACTTCGAGTCGCGCTTCGCGCTCGCACAGCTGCTCATGGCCTACGGCCAGTGGACGGTGGCGATGGACGAGCTGCTGGAGATCCTGATGCGCGACAAGACCTGGAAAGAGGACCTGGCGCGCAAGACCTTCATCGCGATCCTCGACGTGATCGACCCGCCCAAGCCCAAGGTGGCCGAGGGGCAGGTGCCGCCGGAAGACCCGACGGTGGCGACCTACCGCCGTCGCCTCTCCAGCGTGGTTCTCAGCTGATCAGCCCATCAGGCGCGTGAGCGCCTCCTGGTATTTGGCGGCGGTCTTCTCGATCACCTCGCGCGGCAGGCGCGGCGCGGGCGGGGTCTTGTCCCAGGGCTTGCCGCCGACCTGCGCGGTCTCCAGCCAGTCTCGCAGGAACTGCTTGTCGTAGCTGGGCGGGTTCTGGCCCACCACGTAGCTCTCGGCCGGCCAGTAGCGCGAGCTGTCGGGCGTGAGCACCTCGTCCATGAGCACCAGCTTGCCGGCCTTGTCCAGGCCGAACTCGAACTTGGTGTCAGCGATGATGATGCCCTTCTTCAGCGCGATCGCCGCGGCCGCCTTGTAGAGCGCGATCGACACGTCGCGGATCTGTGCGGCGAGCTCGGGGCCGATCATCTCGACCGTGCGCTCGAAGGTGATGTTCTCGTCGTGCTCGCCCATGGCCGCCTTGGCCGCCGGCGTGTAGATGGGCTCGGGCAGCTGCGAGGCGTTCTGCAGGCCCTCGGGCAGTTTCACGCCACAGACCGAGCGGCTTTCCTGGTACTCCTTCCAGCCGCTGCCGGCCAGGTAGCCGCGCACCACGGCTTCCACCGGGATCGGCTTGAGCCGCTGCACCAGCATCGAGCGGCCGGTGACCTGCGGCACCTCGGCCGGCGAGACCACGCTCTCGGGCGCCTCGCCGGTGAGGTGGATCGGGCAGATGGCCAGGCCCTTGGGGCCGAGCTGGTCGAACCAGAACAGCGAGAGCCGGGTCAGCAGCTCGCCCTTGCCGGGAATCGGCTCGCCCATGATCACGTCGAAAGCGCTGATGCGGTCGCTCGCCACCATCAGGATGCGGTCGTCGCCCACGGCGTAGTTGTCGCGCACCTTGCCGCGCGCCAGCAGGGGCAGGGAGGTCAGGGCCGATGTGTGCAAGGCAGAGGTCATGGTCGGGTCAAAGAAAGCGGGACAAGAAAAAAGCCCGTTGAACAGCCAACGGGCTTTGAACCATTCCGGGGGATTATCGCAAGTTGGCGGCGGCTTGGGGCCGAAAGTCGAGTCCGGCAGTGCGGTGCCTATTTGCCCGCCAGCCCCAGGCGCTCGATCAGGGCCTTGTCCTTGGCGTAGGTCTCGGCCGCCCACTTGCGGTAGTCCTCGCCGTTGCGGTACCACATGGCCTGGTTGAGCTGGCCCAGCACCTCGATGTGCTTGGGGTCCTCCATGGCCTTCTTGAACGCGTCGTGCAGCACCTTGGTGACCGCCGGGTCCATGCCTTTGGGGCCGGCCAGGCCGTAGGGCGAGGTGGACACCACGCCGTAGCCGAGTTCCTGCGCGGTGGGCACCTCGGGCCAGCGCTGGGTGCGCTGTTCGCCGAAAGTGACGAGCAGGCGCATCTGGCCGCCGTCCACGTATTTGTCCCAGCCGCTGGCGTCGCTCTGCGCCATCACGTGGCCGCCGAGCAGGGCGGCCTGCAGGTCGGCATTGCCCTTGAACGGCACGTGCGTGAGTTGCACCTTGGCGTTGCCAGCCAGTTCCTCCATCAGCAGGTGCGGGCTGCTGCCGGTGCCGGTGGAGCCGTAGTTGATGGCACCGGGCTGCTTGCGCGCGGCCTCGATGTAGTCCTTGAAAGTCTTGTAGGGCGAGTCGGCCTTGACGGTGAGGCCGAAGGTGTAGCCCGAGACGCCGATGATGTAGGTGAAGTCGGTCAGCGGGTCCCAGTTGGTCTTCTGCATGTGGGGCATGCGCAGCAGGCCGAGCGGGAACTGGGCGATGGTGTAGCCGTCGGGTTTGGCCGTCTGCGCCATGGTGCTCGGGCCCAGGGTGCCGCCGGCACCGGGGCGGTTCTCGATCACGATGGGCTGGCCCAGGTGCTTGCTCGCGATCTCGGCCAGCGCACGCAGGTGGCGGTCGGTCGAACCGCCAGCGGGCCAGGGGATGATCATCGTCACCGGGCGGTTCGGGTAAGCGGGCGATTGCGCCTGCGCGAGGCCGAACGGGGCCAGGCCTGCGCTGGCGGCGGTGGCGAGCAGCAGCGCGCGGCGGCGCTTCGAGGGGTGTGAGGGGTGTCGCATGCGTTGTCTCCTTCGGTGGTGATGCCGGGTGGGCGGTTGCTCAGGAGGGATGGGGTGTCTGTGCGTCGCGCGCGGCCTGCTGTTCCTGCAGTTCGCGCCACATCACCTTGCCGCTGCCCGAGCGGGGCAGCGTTTCCACGAATTCCACGATGCGCGGGCTTTTGTAGGCGGCCATGTGGCCGTGCGCCCAGTCGATCACGTCCTGCTCGCTGATCCGGCCGCGCTGGTCGGGCCGCAGCACCACCAGGGCCTTGACGGTCTCGCCGCGGCGCGCGTCGCGCACACCGATCACACAGGCTTCCTGGATCGCCGGGTGGTGGTACATGAGCGCCTCCACCTCGGCCGGCCAGACCTTGAAGCCACTCGCGTTGATCATGCGTTTGAGGCGGTCGGTCATGAAGAAGTAGCCTTCTTCGTCGACATGGCCGAGATCGCCGGTGCGCAGGAAGCGCTTGCCGTCGATGTCGATGAAGGCTTCGCTAGTGGCCTGCGGGTTGCGCCAGTAGCCCTGCATGAGCTGCGGCCCATGCACCACGATCTCGCCGGTCTCGCCGATGGGGCGTTCGGCCAGGGTGTCGGGGTCGAGCACGCGCGCGTCCACGTCGAACACCGGCAGGCCCAGGCATTGGGGCTTGGGCCGGTGCGTGGGGTTGATGTGGGTGGCGGCCATGGTCTCGGACATGCCGTAGCCTTCGATGTAGTGCTGCCCGGTGAGTGCCTGGAGGCGCGCGGCCACCGCGTCGGGCATGGCGGCGCCGCCGCCGCGCACGCAGGCCAGGCTGGCCAGGTCGAAGTGGTCGAGCTGCGGGTGCGCGAGGAAGTCGATCACCATGGTGGAGATCGCCTGCCACATGGTCACGCGGTAGCGCTGCATGCAGATCGCGGCGACCTCGCGGTCCCAGCGCGAGAGCACCACCAGGGTCGCGCCCGCGTACAGCGGGCCGTTCAGGCTGCCCGAGAGGCCGGTGACGTGGAAGAAGGGCAGCACCGAGAGACAGACCGCGTCCTGCGACGTGCCGAACCAGCGCACGCCGCCGACCAGGGTGCTCATCACGCTGCGGTGGGTGTGCATGCAGCCCTTGGGCAGGCCGGTGGTGCCCGAGGTGTAGGGCATGGCGCAGAGGTCGTCGGGGCCGGCGGTCAGCAGCCCGGGCGTGCGGGCGGCCGCCACCACATCGGACCAGGCCACGAGGCCGGGTCCCGCGACGGGCAGGCGCGGCGCGGCCACGAAGTCGGGCACGCGCAGCTCGGTGGGCACGCGCAGGTGGTCGCTGTAGGTGGCCACCACGAGGTGGCGCAGGCCTTCGTCCTCGGTGGTGAGCAGCGGTTGCAGCTGCGGCAGCAGGTCCTGCGCCACGAAGGCCACCTGCGCGCCGCTGTCGCTGAGGCAATGGCGCAGCTCTTCCACGCGGTTCATCGGGTTCACCGGCACCACCACCGCGTTGGCGCGCAGGATGCCGTAGAAGGCCAGGGCCCACTGTGGGCTGTTCTGCATGCACAGCAGCACGCGGTCGCCCGGCCTCACGCCGCACACCTGCTGCAGATGGCCTGCGATGTGCTCGGCTTCGTTCAGGCACTGCGCGTAGCTCAGCGGCGTGTCGTAGAAGACGATGAAGGGCTTGTCGGGAAACCGCGCGGCCGACACCGCCAGGTTGTGGAAGAGGTTGGTCTGCGGCAGCGTGAGCTGCCGGGGCTGGCCGGGCGGCCAGTGGGCCGTTTGCGAAGGCATGGTGGTTGTTCCGCTAAGCGGAAAACAGGAGGATGGCCATCAATATAGGGTTCGCGCCAAGGCGGTGTAAATGGCCTTCAGGGAAACCGAGCATCTGGCATCCGACGAAAGAGATTCAGAATTCCGTTGAGCGGAATATGTGATGCACCGTATTCCGGTCTGCAGAAAAAGGAGACCTTTCATGGGGCGCCAGCGCCACACGCCATCCCCCCTGCTCGCCGACACCGATCCCGCCGAGGACCGCCGTTTCGTCACTGCGCTGGCGCGCGGGCTCACGGTGCTGCGCTGCTTCGGCCCGTCCGACCGCTGGCTCGCGCACCAGGAACTCGCGCGCCGCAGCGGGCTGCCGCAGGCCACCGTCTCGCGCCTCACGTTCACGCTGACCAGCCTGGGCTACCTGCGGCACCGCGCGGCCACCGGCGAGTACGCGCTGAGCCCGGCGGTCCTCTCGCTGGGCTTCAGCGTGTTGTCCAACTTCCAGGTCGGGCGCATCGCGCGGCCTTTCATGGAAACGCTGGCCGAGCACACGCAGGCCGCGATCTCGCTGGGCGTGCGGCACGGCACCTCGGTGGTCTATGTGGCGCATTGCCGCAGCACGGCGCGCCTCATTCTCGGGCTGGACGTGGGCACGCGCCTGCCGTTCGCGGAGACCGCGATGGGCCGCGCCATCTGGTGCGCCACGCCGCCGGGCATGCAAGCCTTGATTGCCGGCAGGCTGCAGGCGGAAAACGCCGCGCTGTGGCCGGTGCGCGAAGCCGGCCTGCGGCGTGCCGAGGCCGACAGCGCAGGGCGCGGTTACGTGACGTCCGAATCGGAGTGGGAGAGCGAGATCGCTGCTGTCGGGGTCGGCATCGACCTGGGCGACGGCCGCGAACCGCTGGCGCTCACCGTGGGCGGACCGGCCTCGCGCTTGCAGGGCACTTTGCTGCATGAGAATTTCGGGCCCGCGCTGGTTCGCACGGGCCGCGAGATCGTGGCGGCGATCCAGGCCGCGGCCTGGGAAGATTGAGCGCCATGAAAAACGCCACCGCGAGGGTGGCGCCTTTCTTGTGACCGAGGGGTGATCAGTTCACGAGCTGGGCGAGTTCGCCCTTGGCGTACTTCGCCGCGACCACCTGCAGGGTCTCGCCCTTGATCTTGCTGCCCTGGCCTTCGCAGCCGAACTCCAGGTAGCGGGCCTTGCAGACCTGCTTGGCGGCTTCGCGCGCGGGCTTGAGCCACTCGCGGGCGTCGAACTTGTCGGGGTTCTCGGCCAGGAACTTGCGCACCGCGCCGGTCATGGCCAGGCGGATGTCGGTGTCGATGTTGATCTTGCGCACGCCGTGCTTGATGGCTTCCTGGATCTCCTCGACCGGCACGCCGTAGGTTTCCTTCATCTTGCCGCCGTACTGGTTGATGATGGCCAGCAGCTCGGCCGGCACGGAGGACGAGCCGTGCATCACCAGGTGGGTATTGGGGATGCGCTTGTGGATTTCCTTGACGCGGCTGATGGCCAGGATGTCGCCCGTGGGCTTGCGGCTGAACTTGTAGGCGCCGTGGCTGGTGCCGATGGCGATGGCCAGGGCGTCGAGCTGGGTGGCCTTGACGAACACGGCGGCTTCCTCGGGGTCGGTCAGCATCTGGCTGTGGTCCAGCTTGCCTTCGGCGCCGATGCCGTCTTCCTCGCCGGCTTCGCCGGTTTCCAGGTTGCCCAAGCAGCCGAGCTCACCTTCCACCGTGACGCCGACCTTGTGCGCCATGTCCACCACCTTGCGGGTCACGTCCACGTTGTAGTCGAACGAGGCCGGGGTCTTGCCGTCTTCCATCAGCGAACCGTCCATCATCACCGAACCGAAGCCCAGGTTGATCGCGCCTTCGCAGATCTTGGGCGAGGTGCCGTGGTCCTGGTGCATCACCAGGGGGATGTGCGGGTAGGCCTCCATCGCGGCCTGGATCAGGTGCTTGATGAAGGGCTCGCCGGCGTATTTGCGGGCCCCGGCGCTGGCTTGCAGGATCACCGGCGCGCCGACTTCGTCGGCGGCGGCCATCACGGCCTGCACCTGTTCGAGGTTGTTGACGTTGAAAGCCGGAATGCCGTAGCCGTTGGCGGCGGCGTGGTCGAGCAGTTCGCGCATGGAAACGAGCGCCATGAGATTCCCCTTAATCAGTTGGTAACCGTGGTGTAACCCGGCATTTTAACTTTCGACCTGTTGGCCGGATGTGATGGCTTTGTGTCATTTCACACGGCCTTAATGTGCGGAGGACAGACTGGGGCGAACTTCGGACACCCCATGACCCGCCTCGACACCCTGCTGTTTCTCTGGATCAACGCCACGGCCGACACGCCGGCCTGGCTGCTGGCGCTGGCGCGCTGGGTTTCTACCGACCTGCCGGCCCTGGCCGTGCTGGCCCTGGTGCCGCTGCTGCTGTTCGGCCCGGCCGCGCGCAGGCAGTTCCTGGGCGTGTGCCTGGCCATGGTGCTGGCCTGGCTGGCGGTGCGCGGCATCCGCGAGACGGTGCATGTGGCCCGCCCCTTCGAGCTGGGTCTGGGGCGGCAATGGCTTGCCCACGCGGCCACGGCGAGCTTTCCCAGCTTCCATGCCGCCGTGGCGGGTGCCTGGGCCGTGGCGCTCGCGTTCTTTGCGCCGTGGCAGCCACGCCGCTGGCTGATCGCGGCCGGCGCGGTGGCGCTGGCCATCGCCTGGAGCCGTGTGTTCCTGGGCCTGCACTTCGTGTCGGACATCACCGTGGGCCTGCTGCTGGGGGCGGCCTGCGCGTTGACGGCCCGGCGGGGCTTCGCCTGGCTGGATACCAATCGTCACAAAACCGGGGGAACCGAGGCGGCGCCCTGGCGAGTCCCTTAGGGGATAACGCCAACCCAAAGAAAGGACTCGCCATGCCTTGCCGCCCCCTGATCGGGACCCTGACCGCCGTTTCGGCCCTGCTTTTGCCGACCCTTTCGCAGGCCCAGGTCACGCTCAAGCCCGACGGCCAATGGCGCTACCTGTTGACCGCCGGCGCCAACATTTCATCGGGCAACAACGACGCCGGCACGCTGAACCTCGCGGCGGAGGGCGCGCGCGAGACCGACGATGACAAGTGGACCTGGGCCGCCAAGGCCGACCGCGCGCGCAGTTCGGGCGTGGACACGACCGAGCGCTACGGCGCGCGCACCCAGTACAACCGCGACTTCTCGGTGGACTGGTTCGGCTTCGGTTCGGGCGAGCTGCTGCGCGACCGGCTGGCCAACATCGCGGGCCGGACCTCGGTGGCCAGCGGCGTGGGCCGGCACGTGTGGCAGGAGGAAAGGGGCTTCTTCGATGTGTCGGTCGGTCTGGGCTACACCTACGACCGCTACATCCGGTCCACCGACATTGCCGGTGCCATGCGCGACCGGTACGGCCGCCTGGAGCTGGTGCTGGCGGAGGAATCCAGCCACAAGCTCACCGAGACCACCAGCCTGCGCCAGAAGTTCACGCTCTACCCCGACCTGCGCGATTCGGGCAAATACCGCGCCGTGTTCGACACCGGCCTGACCGTGGCGATGACCGAGGCGATCAACCTGTCGGCGGGCCTGAGCTACCGCTACGACAGCGATCCCGGGACCAACCTCAAGAAGGCCGACACGATGTTCGTGACCGGTGTCTCACTTCGGTTTGACTAGGCCGCTCGGCAGATCTTGAGCGTGTTGGTGCCGCCGGGCTGTCCCATGGGCTCGCCCACGGTGATGGCGTAGACGTCGCCGGTCTGCACGATGCCGCGCTTCTTCAGGTGCGCCTCGGCGTCCAGCAGCGCGGAATCGCGGTCGGTGCTGTTGTCCATCAGCAGCGGGCGCACGTTGCGGTAGAGCGTCATGCGGCGCTGGGTCGAGAGGTTGGGCGTCATGGCGTAGATCGGCATGCGCACGTTGTGCCGGCTCATCCACAGCGCGGTGGAGCCCGAGTCGGTCAAGGCCACGATGGCCTTGGCACCGAGGTGGTGGGCGGTGAACAGCGCGCCCATGGCGATGGATTGGTCGATGCGCTTGAAGGTCTTGCCCTGGAAATCGGCCGAGAGCTCGCGGTACTCGGCCTTTTCGGCTTCCGAGCAGATGTTGGCCATCTCCATCACGGTTTCCAGCGGGAAGCGGCCGGCGGCGGTTTCGGCGCTGAGCATCACCGCGTCGGTGCCGTCGAGCACCGCGTTGGCCACGTCGCTCACCTCGGCGCGCGTGGGCACCGGGTTGACGATCATGCTCTCCATCATCTGCGTGGCGGTGATCACCACCTTGTCCATCTCGCGCGCCAGCCGGATCATGTGCTTCTGCAGGCCGGGCACCGCCGCGTTGCCCACTTCCACCGCGAGGTCGCCGCGCGCGACCATGATGCCGTCGGACACCTTGAGGATGGCGGCCAGTTCGGGGATCGCCTCGGCGCGCTCGATCTTGGCGATCAGCGCGGGCTTGTGGGCCAAGGCCGCGCCGGCGACGTTGCAGAGCTGGCGGGCCAGTTCCATGTCGGTCGCGTTCTTGGGGAAGCTCACCGCCACGTAGTCGGCCTTCAGACCCATGGCGGTCTTGATGTCGTCCATGTCCTTGGCGGTCAGCGCGGGCGCGGTCAGGCCGCCGCCCTGCTTGTTGATGCCCTTGTTGTTGGACAGCTCGCCGCCGAGCTTGACGGTGGTGTGCACCGCCGGGCCGACCACCTTGTTGATGGTGAGCACGATCAGACCGTCGTTGAGCAGCAGGGTGTCGCCGGCCTTCACATCGCGCGGCAGCTCCTTGTAGTCCAGGCCTACGCCTTCGAGGTCGCCGGGTTCGGTGCGCGAGGCATCGAGCACGAACGGCATGCCCGGCTCCAGCATGACCTTGCCCTGGGCGAACTTGCCGACACGGATCTTGGGCCCCTGCAGATCGGCCATGATGCCGACCTCGCGGCCCGCGCGCTGGGCCGCCGCGCGCACGAGCTCGGCGCGGTCGATGTGGTCCTGGGCGGTGCCGTGGGAGAAATTGAGCCGGACCACGTTGACGCCGGCGCGGATCATCCGCTCGAGCAGGTCGGGGTCGCTCGATGCAGGACCCAGGGTGGCAACGATCTTGGTGGCGCGCATGGACATGAAAACTGTCTCCAGGAAGGCCGCGGTGGCCGGTTTGTAATTTGGTTTCAATTATCTGTGAAACCAGTTACGGTCTGGTTACAGGCTGCCGCCTGTCGCTTTTGTAGGACAAGTCCGACGCCACAAGCCGCCATTGTCCGGTCGGGGTGCGCATCGATCGTCCCTAGAGTCGACTCATGCGGGAAGGATGCCCTCCGGAACGCCGACGCCATTCAGGGAGAGCCTCATGCACCTGCCCGCACCTGCCATCGTGGGTTATCTCGCGACCCTGGTGATCGCCGTGTCTGCCGCGGCGGTCCATCCCTGGTTCGATGTCGAAGCGCATTTCGTGCGGGCCGTGGCCGGCATGAACATCGCCGTGTCGGCCATGACCGCCACCCTCACGCCATGACCTGGCGCGGGCGTCAGCGCCCCGCGCCGGCGAAGACGTTGACCGCCGTGGCCAGCACGATCAGGTTGAACGCGAACGACAGCAAGGCATGCACCAGCGTGAGGTGCCGCATGGCGCGGCTGCGGATGCTGACGTCGGACACCTGCGAGGTCATGCCGATCACGGCGCTGTAGTACAGCAGATCGAGGTAGTCCGGATCCTTGCCGTCCGGGAAGCTCAGCCCCCGTGTCGGTGTGTCGTCCTGCGTTCCCTGGCTGCGGTAGTAGACCCGCGCGTAATGCAGCGTGAACACGCACTGGATCAGCAGCCACGCGCCCGCCAGCGAGAGCGCCATGAGGCCGAGGTTGGACGCGCGCTGCCAGCCTTGCAGGGCCTGGGTGGCCTGCACGTTCATCGCCACCGCCACCAGGCTGGCGCATGCGGCCGCGGTGACCAGCACGAACAGCATCATGGCGCCCGGGTCCTCGCGCCGCGCGCGGTGCCGGGTGGCGGCCGCGTCCAGGCGAGCCGCGAGGTGCCAGACCAGGCCGACGTAGGTGGCGCAGTACACGATCCAGGCCATCAGCCAGGGTGCGGGGGCCGGCGACGAGGTCCCAGCGGCGCCGGCAACGCCGGCCAGCACGGCAGGCAGCAAGGCCACGGCTTGCCGCTGCCAGGCCGTGAGATGGGTCAGGCGGTGCGCAGCGGGCATGGGGCGTTCAGGCCAGATCGGCCTTTTCAACGGGGTGGGCCGGCAGCTCGGCTTCGACCCGGGTACCCTGGTGCATGGCGCTGTGAACACTCAGTTGACCGCTGTGCGACTCCACCCGCACCCGCATGCCCAGCAGGCCGTGGTGGCCGGCCGGCACGCTGTCGATGTCGAAACCCTTGCCGTCGTCGCGCACCGAGACGCGCACCGTGTCCCCGGCCTGCGCCAGCTCCACCGATACGCGGCGGGCATGTGCGTATTTCTGGACGTTGGTCAGGGACTCCTGCACCAGCCGGTACACGGTGAGCTCGGCATCCTTGCCGAGCTGGACCGGCGAGAACTGCGTGTCCACCGCGATGCCCATGCGGCTGGCCGCGTCCTGGCAGAGCATGTCCAGCGCGGGGATCAGCCCCAGCTGGTCCAGCGACGAGGGTCGCAGGTGCTCGATGATGCGCCGCTTTACCGCAATGCCTTCGGTGAGGCGCTGCTCGATGCTCGCCAGCCGCTCCAGCGCAGGCGCCGGCAACGCGGGCACGCGGCGCAGGCGCGCGATGTCCAGCTTCATCGCGGTGAGCAGGCCGCCCATCTCGTCGTGCAGTTCGCGCGCCACGCGCCCGCGCTCGTCTTCCCGGGCGTTCACGTGGTGGCCGGCCAGGTTGCGCAGCGCGGTGGTGCGCAAGGCCACCTGCGTGGCCAGCCGCTGGTGTTCCTCGGACTGGCGCCGGTCGCTCTCGCGCAACTGGCGCATGAACAGGATCAGCGCCACCCAGGCCACCAGCACCAGCAGGTGGATCGCCAGCCGGTTGATCATCATGGCGTCGAACAGCGACACGCGGGCGGTCTTCTGGATCGCGGCGGCGCGCTCGAGCACGAACTCGAACTCCTGGCGCAGCTCGGCGTACCGCAGGCGGCCCTGGTCGCTCACCGCCAGCGTCTGGGCGTCGGTGCGCCGACCCTGTTCGATCATGTTGACCCACTGGTTCAAGGTGGCCGTGCGCTCCTCGATGCGCTTGCGCACATCCGACACCGACACGGTGCGCTTGGGATCCAGCTCTTCCAGCCGCTTGAACGCGTCCTGCTGCACACCCTCCATCTCGTTGATGGCTTCACGGTAGTTCGCGAGGTCGGCCTGCTGGGCGCTGAGCATGAAGGCGCGCACCGCGACCTCGGCGTCGGTGAGCGCCTGCAGGGTTCGGGCGGCCTGCTGGCGCGCATCGCTCAAGGTGATGCCCTGCATCAACGTGGAGCGCGAATGCTGGTAGCTGGCTTCGTTGACCACCACCATGATCAGCGCCAAGGCGAGGATGATGGGCATCCCGAAGCGGTTGCGCGCGACACGCTCGATCGAGGATTTGATCATCATGGCGGGTTTGTAGCATGTGGGTGGCCGCTGTCCAGCTCGCGCTGGCGCATGGGCAGGCGCGCCTGGATGCGGGTGCCCGAGCCCGGCACCGAGTGCACGCTGAACTGACCGCCCAGCGACTCGATGCGGTGGCGCAGGTTCTTGAGTCCGCTGGCCGAGGTGGTGCCGGACCGATCGGCGAAGCCCCGGCCGTTGTCCTGCACCTCCACCAGGGCATGCACGCCTTCCTGGGCCAGACGCAAGGAGACCTGTGTGGCGCTGGCGTGCCGTTCGATGTTGGAGAGGGCGCCTTGCACGACGGCGAACAAGGCCTGCTCGGTGGGAGCGGTGAGCGTCACGGGCATGAAGGCGAGATCGATGTTCACGCCCGTGTGGCGCTCGAACTCGGTGGCGCGCTGTTCGAGCGCGGCCTGCAGGCCCAGGTTGTGCAAGGCCGACGGCATCAGTTCTTCCATGATGCGCCGCTTCATCCCGATGCCCTCATCCAGCGACGCACTCAGGTGCCGCAGGCGCTCGGTCACCTCGGGGTCGGTGGTGTGCAGCGCGTGGCGCAGCCGGGTGAGGTCGAGCTTGGCGGCGGTGAGCAGGGCGCCCAGCTCGTCGTGCAGCGCGCGCGCCAGACCGCTGCGCTCGCCGTCGCGCATCTCCTGCAGGCCCAGGTTGAGCTGTGCGAGTTCCTCGGTGCGCAGCCGCACCTGGCTTTCCAGCGAATCGCGCTCGACCTGCAGGTGGCGGGCGTGTTCGATCTGGCTGTTCTGCAGGGCCGCGTTCTTGCGCAGGAAGAACACATAGGCGAGCAGGCTGAGCAGCGTCAGCGCGTACACGCCGATGCGCCCCGCCCCCAGGGTGCGGTAGATGGCCGCGCGTTCGATGGCCAGGCGGCGCTCTTCCGTGACCAGCAGGACATCGGCCGCGCGGCGCACGCCTTCCATCTTTTCGCGGCCGATGTCGGTGAGCATGAGGCCGTGCCAGGCCGCGTGGGAGCCGGCGTTGTACAGGGTAATGGTCTCGGTGACTTCGGAAATCTTTTCCCCCGCACGTTCCTGCAGGCTGTCGACCAGGCGCAGCAAATCGGTATCGTTTCGGTAGTGCTCACGCAGGCGGCTGATGGCGTGGGCGATGTCCGTTTCGGCCGCCTGATAGGGGTCGAGGTACTGGGGGCGGCCGGTCAGCAGGTAGCCGCGCTGCGCGGTTTCCATGTCCAGCAGTCGGCGCATGACGGTCTGGATGGCGGTGCGGGCGGTGTCGCGTGCGCCCAGCCCGGCCATGGCGCCGAGTGCGCGCTGGTACGTCCACTCCGCCCCTGCCAACACCCCCAATGCCAGCAGCACCGCCAACGCAATGGCCAGCGGGGTTCGCCACGGCGCCCGGCGCCTGGGGGG
>NZ_JBWKZH010000089.1:0-19618 GCF_059424305.1 Hydrogenophaga sp. GW456-12-10-14-TSB4
CGCGCAAATCGAGTTCGCGCGCGATCGGCACGAAGTCGTTGCCGTCGGCGCCCAGGCCGTGCAGCACGATGAGGGAGGCTGCGGGTTGGGCGGCGGCGTCGCCGCCGCTCACCGCTTCAAGGGTTTCGAGGAAGGGGGTGTTCATGAACGGCAGCATAGCGCCCCCCGGGCGCCATGCCGCTACTCAATGAACCCGGGCAACCACAGCGACAGGGCCGGGAACGCGCACAGGATCAGCAGGCGCACCACGTCCACCGCGATGAAAGGCATGGTGCCCTTGTAGATCGCGCCCAGCGGCACGTCGCGCGCGATGGAGTTGATCACGAACACGTTCATGCCTACGGGCGGGCAGATCATGCCGAAGGTCACCGCCATCACCACGATCACGCCGAACCACACCGGGTCGAAACCCAGCTGCATCATCGCGGGGAACACGATGGGCACGGTCAGCAGGATCATCGCGAGCTCGTCCATCACCGCACCGAGGATCAGGTAGCCGACCATGATGAGCGCCAGCACGCCATACGGCCCCACCGGCAGGTGCACCAGGAACTCCACCGCGTTCTGCGTGAACTGGGTGATGGTGAGGAAGTAGCCGAACAGGTAGGCACCGACCACGATCATCATGATGGCCGAGGACACGCGCAGCGCACCGATGAGCGCGGCCTTGATCTGCTTCCAGCCCAGGCGCCCGCGCAGCATGCCGATGGCCAGCGTGCCGATCGCGCCCACGCCGGCCGCTTCCTGCACGGTGAACAGGCCGCCGTAGATGCCACCGAGCACGAACACGAACAGCACCACCACCGCCCACAGCGGGCGCAGCGAGGCGAAGCGCTCGCCCCAGCCCAGGCGCTCGCCGCGGGGCATGGTGTCGGGCCGCAGGCGCGCCACGACGGCCACCACCACGCTGTAGAAACCGATTGCCATGAAGCCGGGAATGATGCCGGCCGCGAACAGCTTGGTGATGTCGGTCTCGGTCATGATGCCGTAGAGCACCATGATCACCGAGGGCGGGATCATGATGCCCAGCGTGCCGCCGGCCGCGATCAGCCCGGCCGAGAAGCCCGGGTGGTAACCCGCGCGGCGCATCTCGGGCAGGGCCACCTGCGTCATCGTGGCCGCGGTCGCGACCGACGAACCGTTGATGGCCGAGAAGCCGCCGCAGGCCGCGATGGACGCCAGCGCCAGGCCGCCCCGGCGGTGGCCGAGCCAGGCCCGCCCCGCCTTGAACAGCTCGGTGCTCATGCCCGAGTGCGAGGCGAAAGCCCCCATCAGGATGAACATCGGAATCACGATGAGGTTGTAGTCGGTGAGCACCGACAGCGGCACATTGGCCAGCAGGTTGAGCGCGGGCGTGGTGCCCGAAAGCAGCGCAAAGCCGCCCACGCCGGCGATGCCCATGGCGATGCCGATGGGCACGCGCACGGCCATGAGGGCGAACATGCCCACGAAGCCCAGCAGGGCCACCAGATCACGATCCATGGGCGGCTCCCGGCACATCGTCGTCCACCGGCTCGGGGCTGGCCGCGCGGCCTTGCCACAGGTGCAGCAGGCGCACCAGCGCCAGCACCCCCGCCACGCTGGCACCCACGGCCGCCACGCTGTAGAACCACTGCAGCGGCAGCCGCAGGTCCATCGTGCCCTGGCTGCCGGTGCCGCCGACCTTGACCCACACCATCCACGCCAGGGGCACGAGGAAGGCGGCGGTCAGGGCGGTGGCCAGCAGGTCCATGCGGCGCTGGCCCTTGGGGCCCAGGTGCTCCCACACGATGTCCACGCCGATGTGGGTGCCGTAGTAGGTGGCCAGGGCGATGCCCCAGAACATGGCGATGCCCTGCAGCATCTGCGTGCCGTCGAACCAGTCGGGAATCTGCATGCTGAACGCATAGCGCAACAGCACGTTGCCGGCCGTGAGCAACGCGATCAGCAGCAGGAACAGCGCGGCCACCGTCTCGATGGCCGAGAACAGGCGCTTCATCAGTTACCGGCTTTGCGGTTGGCCAGTTCCTTGCGCAGGTCGTCCAGCGCGGCCTGGCCCTTGTTGCCGGAGGCGTCGGCCGCCTTCACCCACTGGGCGTAGACCGGATCGACCGCCTTCTTCCACACGTCGAGCTGCGCGGGCGAGATCTTCACGATGGTGTGACCGGCCGTCTTCTCCAGCTTGGCCTGGCCCGAGTCTTCCTCGTCGCCCCAGGCACCACCAACCTTGCCGGCCCACTCGTTGTTGCAGTGGTCATCAATCACTTTTTTCTGGCCGGCGGCCAGCTTGTCGTACCAGGGCTTGTTGAGCACCCACACGAAGTCGGAGGCGTAGAAGCGCATGTCGCTGTGGAACTTGACGGCCTTGTCGATGCCGAAGGACACGATTGAGTTCCACGGGAAGGTGATGGCATCGGCCACGCCCTTGTCGAGCGCGTCGCGCGCCTCGGGGGCCGAGACCTGCACGTTGGTCGCGCCCAGCAGCGTCATGGTCTGGGCCACGGTGCCGTTGGCCGAGCGGATCTTCATGCCCTTGAGCTGGCCGGGCTCGGTGATCGGCTTCTTGGCGTGGAAGGTGCCGATGTGCACGTGCGCGAAGCAGAACTTCACGTCTTTCATTTCGGTGGCGGCGTAGTTGCGGTACCACTGGTCCAGCGCGGCCGAGCCGGGGCCGGGCTTGGCGATCAGGAAGGGCAGTTCACCGGCGGCGATCATGGGGAAGCGGCCGGCCTGGTAGCCGGGGTTGACCCAGGTCATCTCGGCGATGCCGTCGCGCGCCATGTCGTAGTGATCGGCGGCCTTGCCCAGTTGCTGCGCCGGAAACAGGGCGACCTTGATCGAACCCTTGGACGCGGCTTCGACCGATTTGGCCCAGGGCTCGAAGCCCAGCTTGGCCAGCGGGTGCGAGGCTGGCAGCCAGTGCGCGAACTTCATCTCGACCGCCTTGTCCTGCGCCTGCGCGACGGCCGCGCCCAGCAACAGGGTTGCCATGGCAACGGCGCGCACGGAAGTCTTGATCGGGTTCTTCATCTTTGTCTCCTGGTTGTTGAGGTTTTTCAAGAAAGGCGCATGGTGCAGGCATTCATGCGTGAGGGGTGACCGTGGTTTCCCGGGGGGCTGGCTTCGGGGCCCAGAAAATGGGTTGCGCCTTCGGACTGGCGGCGCGGTGCGCCTGGTTGAGCTTGCCTTCCGGATCGGCGAGCGTGGTCCTGAGGGCCTCGCGCAAACGCGCGGTGACGGGCTCCGCGTCGGCGGCACCGCCGAGCACGGGCGCGACGTGCGTGGCCCACAGGCGCGCGTAGTTCTCGCGCCCGCGCACCTGCGTGTCGCCATAGCCCTTGAGCACCTGCGGCAGGCCCGCGAGCACCAGCGCCAGCGCGGGCGACTCGCGCAGCAGGCGGCGCATCGCGGCCAGCCACACGCCCAGCGTTTCATGCTCCTGCGCATACCGCAGCGAGCGCGGGCGCAGCGGGCGCAGCCAGGCCAGGCTGCGCAGCATGAGGTAACCCCAGAGGCTGGTGGAGCGGATGTGCAGGCCCACATGGGCCTTGCCCATCCAGCCCCGCTTCGTGGCCAGCGCCACCAGCCACTGCCCGAGTGCGCGCGGCAGCACCGCCGCCACTTCGTCCACACCGGGCTTGAAGTGCTCGGTCACGCGCACGATGTCGCCGGCCTGGGCCTGGGCTTCGCTGGCCACGCGGGCGTAGCGGCTGCGCCGGGTCTTGAGATCGGCGACACGGATCACGTCCTCGAAACACATCCACAGCGCGAGGTGGCGCACCGCCTCTTCCAGGGCCTCGCTGGCGGCGGGCACGGCCGCCTCCACCAGGGCCTGCACGTGGTCGAGGAAGGTCTGGGCGTAGCGGTCGTTCTGGTAGTCGCGGCAGCGCAGCGCGCCGTGGGCGGCGAGCAGTTGCACGGCGGCCGGCCAGTGCTGCAGGCGCATCACCCAGTCGGCCTGCAGGGCGGTCGGCAATTGCGCCTCGGCCAGCACCTGCAGTGCGTCCTTCGACACCACACGGGCGGCAGCGGACGGCTGGGCCGCCTCGTCGAAGGCGGCGGCGAAACCCGCCAGGCTGGCCTGCACGCCCTTGCCGGATTCGCGGATCACGTCCTCGCACACGCTGCGCGGCCAGGGCAGCACGCCCGCGCCGGCGAGCGCGCCGAACATCACGGCCGAAACCACCGTGCCGGTCTTCACCGTCACGGCCTCCATGTCGAACAGCACGGCCTGGCGCGCCAGCGCGCGCGCCGCATCCGCCAGGCGCTGCGGGTCCTGCCGGCCGTCGGCCATGTGCATCTTCTCCACCGTGGTGTAGACGCGGTGCGTGGACGCGATCAGCGTGGTGCGGCCGGTGACGAAACCGCGCTCGACCATGCGCGCGGCCTCCAGCAGCTCGCTGGCCACCAGCACGTCCACGCGGCCGGCCACCGGCGTCAGGCCGAACACGGGGGTGGCCGACCCGTTCACGGGTTCGCGCAGCAGCTCGATGTAGTAGCTGGTGGCACCGGTGCGCTGGGCCACGCCCGGCACCGAGGTGGCCTGCACCGGCAAGCCATGGCGCCGCGCGCACTGCACCAGCCAGTCGGCCAGCACGCCGCCGCCTTCGCCGCCCAGGGCGGCGATGAGGATGCCGTAGGAATCGTCTCTTGAAGTCATGGAATCAGGCGGGCTGCAGCAGGCCGATGAAGAAGCGGTTGAAGCGGTCGGTGAGGCGGTCCCACCAGCCAGGGTTGGTGACGATCTCGATCTTGTGGAACGAGGGGCACAGCACGGCGGCATCGGCCACCTCGCCGCACAGGCCGCAACCCACGCAACCGTTGGTGACGTGCGCCACCGGCTCGCGGCGCAGCGGGTCGTTCGTGGGCTTGACGGTCAGTGTGGGACAGCCCGAGAGGCGGATGCAGGAGTGGTCCCCGGTGCAGGTGTCCTCGTCCACGCCGTAGCGCGTGCGCACGCTGCGCAGGCCTTCCTTGAGGCGGCGCGCGCGGATGGGCTTGAGGCGGCGCTGGCGTTCGAGCTGGCACTCGCCTTCGGCGATCACCACCTTGAGGCCCTTGAACGGTGAGTTGACCGCGTCCTTCAACACGTCGCGCACCTTGGAGACGCGGTAGTTGTGCACGGTCTTGACCCACTTCACGCCCATGCCCTGCAGCGTGTTCTCGATCGTCATCTCGTTGGCCGTGGCGCTGGAGCCTTCGGCCACGCGCTTGGCCTCGGAGGCCGGCGTGGACATGGTCTCCTGCGTGCCGGTGGCCGAGGTGTAGCCGTTCTTCATGATCACCAGCACGCCGTCGCCCTGGTTGAGCAGGGCCGAGCTGACGCCCGAAAGCAGGCCGTTGTGCCAGAAACCGCCATCGCCCATGATGGCGATCGGCCGCTTGGCCGAGAAGTTTTTCACCGCCGCGCTGGACGCCATGCTCATGCCGTAGCCGAGGATGGAGTTGCCGAACGAGAACGGCTCGAAGGTGGCGAAGGAATGGCAGCCGATGTCGGTGGAGATGTGCAGGCGGCCCACGTCGCGCTCGACCAGTTTGAGCGCGGCGAACACCGGGCGCTCGGGGCAGCCGGTGCAGAAGTTGGGGGGTCGCGCGGGCACGCCGCCGCCCAGCTCGACCAGGGCGCGCTCGCGCACCTCGGCCAGCTCGGTGCTGAAGGCCTGGGCGGCCGACGTGTCCAGCGCGGGCAGGTGTTCGCCGACGAAGGCCGTGAGACCCTTGAGCAGAATCTCCGCCGTGTACTCGCCGCCCATGGGCAGCAGGTCCTTGCCGTGCAGGCGGGTCTGCAGGTCGGCGCGGCGCAACTGCGTGGCGATGTCCTGCTCGATGAACTCGGGCTGCCCTTCCTCAATCACCAGCACCGCGCGCTTGCCGGCGCAGAAGGCCGCGATCTGCTCGGGCACCAGCGGGTACACCACGTTGAGCACCAGCAGGGGGATGTCGCTCTCGCCCGTGCCGTTGGCCAGGCCGGCCTGCTGCAGCGCGCGCATGGTGGTGTTGTAGAGGCCACCCTGCACGATCAGGCCCACCTCGTGGTGGCGCCCGTCGAAGTGCTCGTTCAGGCCGGCTTCTTCGATGAACTTGCGCGCGGCCGGCATGCGCACGTCGTACTTGTGCTTCTCATGGCGGAAGGTGGACGGCGGGTGCGAGAGGCGGCCGTAGTCGAACGAGGCCGCTTCCTGCTGCAGCAGGCGGCTGGAGATGGCGGGCGCGATGTTGTCGCTGGCCACGAAGCTGCCCTGCACGTGGCAGGCGCGGATGCGCAGCTCCATCATCACCGGCGTGTTCGAGGCCTCGGAGAGCTCGAAGCCCTTCTCGACCATGCGCACGATGGTGGGCAGGTTGGGCCTGGGGTCCATGAGCCAGAGCGCGGACTTCATCGCGAAGGCGTGCGTGCGCTCCTGGATCACGCTGGCGCCCTCGCCATAGTCCTCGCCCACCACGATCAGCGCGCCGCCCATCACGCCCGGCGAGGCCAGGTTGGACAGCGCGTCGGACGCGACGTTGGTGCCGACCACCGATTTCCAGGTGACGGCACCGCGCACCGGGTACATGATGGACGCGGCCAGCATCGCGGCCGCCGAACTCTCGTTCGTGCAGGCCTCGACGTGCACGCCGAGCTCGTCCATGTAGGGCTTGGCCTGCACCATCACATCGAGCAGATGGGAGATGGGCGAACCCTGGTAGCCGCCGACGTAGGTGACGCCGGACTGCAGCAGTGCCTTGGTCACCGCCAGAATGCCTTCGCCGTGGAAGGTCTCGCCGTGGCCCAGCTTGAGGGCCTCGATTTCGCTGTGGAATGAACGTTCCAACCGTGGGTCTCCTGTCGTTATGCCCGGCAATGTAGGCGCCGCACCCCCATCTGACAAATGGATTGATCTGATGTGGTGTATTCACAGGATGGATAATCAGGGACAACCCTGAGAGGCTCGCCATGAACTTCCGACAACTCGACCTCAACCTGTTGCGCGTGCTCGGCGCGATCCACCGCACCGGCTCGGTGACGGCGGCCGGCAAGGCGCTCGCGCTGTCCCAGCCCGCCACCAGCAACGCGCTGGCGCGCCTGCGCGACTACTTCAAGGACGACCTGTTCGTGCGCTCCCCCAGCGGCCTGCAGCCCACACGCCTGTGCGAACGCCTCGCCCCCGAGGTGCAGGCGCAACTGCAGATGCTCGAAGCCCTGGTGAGCGTGCGCGACGACTTCGACCCCGCGCGCAGCGAAATGCGCTGGCGCCTCTCGCTCTCGGACCTGGGCGAGATGATGTTCCTGCCCCCGCTGGCGGCGGCGCTGCGCCAGCAGGCCCCGCAGGCGCATGTGACCAACGTGTCGGTGGCGGCGGAGGACGTGCCGGCGGCGCTCGAATCGCGCGACATCGATTTCGCCATCGGCATCCTGCAGCCCCGCCACCGCGGCGTGCGCGCCGAGCTGCTGTTCCGCGAGCACTACGTGGCCCTGACCTCCTCGCGCTGGCGCCCGGCCTCGGGGCCGGCGGGGCGCACGCTGAGCGCGCGCCAGCTGGCCGAGGCCTCGCTGGTGGTGGCCTCGCCCACCGCGACCTTCCACGGCAGCGTGGAGAAGATGCTGGTGCGCATGAAGCTCTCCGAGCGCATCGTGCTGCGCGCGCGGCACTTCGGCGCCCTGCCCGAGCTGGCGCTCAACACCGACCTGCTGACCATCGTGCCGCAGATGTACGCCAGCAACCTCGGCCAGCGCCACGACCTGCGCGTGTGGGAACTGCCGCGCGCGGCCGCGCCCAGCTACGAGGTGCGCCTGGTCTGGCACGCCAGCACCGCCCAGGACCCCGCGCACCAGTGGATCCGGGCCCAGGTGCACCGCCTGTTCGGGCGCACCGACACCGGCGCCTGACTATGATGGGCGCATGACGCCGCAGACCCTGCTCGACCACACCGACCAAGGCCGCCTATGGCCGGCCCCCCTCAGCGCACAAGCCGGCTTCGATCTGGACGCCGCCTATGCGCAGGCCCTGGCGGTGCGCCAGTTGCGCCAGGCACGCGGTGAACAGGCCCGAGGCTTCAAGGTGGGTTTCACCAACCGCACCATCTGGGCGCGCTACAACGTGTTCGCGCCGATCTGGGGCACGGTGTGGGACACCACCCTCGGCTTCTGCGACGGCGAAGGCCGCGTGTCGCTCGCGCTCACCTGCCAGCCCCGCCTGGAGCCCGAGACCGTGTTCGGCCTGAAGGCCGCGCCGGCCGCGAACGCGACGCTGGACGACCTGTTCGACGCCATCGACTGGGTCGCACCGGGCTTCGAGGTCGTGCAGTCGCATCTGCCCGACTGGAAGTTCCTGCCCGCCGACACCGTGGCCGACGGCGCGCTGCACGCACGCCTGCTCGTGGGCCCGCGCGTGTCGCTGCACGAGCTCGCCAGGAGCGCCGACGAACTCGATGCGCTGCTGGCCAACGCGGGCGTCACGCTGATCCGCAACGAAGAGCCGGTCGAACTCGGCCAGGGCAGCAACGTGCTCGACAGCCCGCTGCGCGCGCTCAAGCACTTCGTCGACACCCTGCGCGCCTGCCCGGGCGCGCCCGAGCTGCAGCCCGGCGACGTGGTCACCACCGGCACCTGGACCGACGCCTGGGCAGTGCGGCCGGGCGAACGCTGGTCGGCGCGCTTCACCCCTCCGCTGCCATCGCTCACGGTGGACTTCATCGGGTGAACCCTGAGCCGCGATGCGGCTCCGAACAGGTGAACCCCTCTAAACTGCGTGCGGAGGGCTTGGTAGATTCAGCCTTCGCACATACCAAGGAGACATGCCTCATGACCCAAGTCGCGCCCGAGCTGCTGGCCCTGCAACGCCTGTACCACTGGGAAAAGACCGACCCCCACCGCGTGACCCTCACCCAGCCCCTGGGCAGCGGTGCGGTGCAGGAGTTCACCTGGGCCGAGATCGCCGATCAGGTGCGGCGCATGGCGACCTACCTGCAGTCGCAGGGCTGGGCGCCGGGCTCCAAGGTCGCCATCCTCTCGAAGAACTGCGCCTGGTGGATGATGAGCGACCTCGCCATCTGGATGGCCGGCCACGTGTCGGTGCCGCTCTACCCCACGCTGGCATCCGAAACGGTGCGCCAGATCCTCACCCACAGCGAGGCCAAGGCCTGCTTCATCGGCAAGCTCGACGGCTGGGAAGGCATGAAGCCCGGTGTGCCCGCCGGCCTGCCCTGCATCAGCTACGCGCTGTCGCCGCTGGACGCGATCCAGGCCTACGAAGGCTGGGACGCGATCTGCGGCCGCCATGAGCCGCTGCAAGGCGAGCCCACGCGCGGCGCCGACGAGCTGGCCACACTGATCTACACCTCGGGCACCACCGGCATGCCCAAGGGCGTGATGCACAGCTTCGGCAACTTCGCCTGGGCCATCGACTCCGGCGTCAAGCGCATCCCGCTCTCGGGCGAGGACCGCATGCTGTCCTACCTGCCACTGGCCCACGTGGTCGAGCGTATGCTGGTCGAGCACGGCTGGCTGCGCACCGGCATGCATGTGTACTTCGCCGAATCGCTGGAAACCTTCACGGCCGACCTGCAGCGTGCCCAGCCGACCATCTTCTTCTCGGTGCCGCGCCTGTGGGTCAAGTTCCAGCAGGGCATCCACGCCAAGATGCCCCCGGCCAAGCTCGGCCGCCTGCTGCGCATCCCCATCCTGGGCGGCATCGTGCGCCGCAAGGTGATGAAGGCCCTGGGCCTGGACCAATGCAAGTTCGCCGCCGGCGGCGCCGCGCCCATGCCGCTGGCGCTGCTGCAGTGGTACAGCCAGCTCGGCCTGAACATCAACGAAGGCTACGGCATGACCGAGAACCTGGCGCTCTCGCACATCACCGAGCCGGGCAAGAACCAGCAGGGCACCGTGGGCCCCACCTACGCTGGCGTGCAGCACCGCCTCGACCCCGAAACGGGCGAGGTGCAGATGCGCAGCCAGGCGCTGATGCAGGGCTACTACAAGGAACCCGAGAAGAGCCGCGAGGCCTTCACCGAAGACGGCTGGCTGCGGACCGGCGACAAGGGCACGATCGACAAGCAGGGCCTGCTGCGCATCACCGGCCGCGTGAAAGATCTCTTCAAGACCGGCAAGGGCAAGTACGTCGCCCCCGCGCCGATCGAGGACAAGCTGGTGATGCACGAAGCGGTGGAGGCCTGCGTGGTGACCGGCGCCAACCTGGGCCAGCCCCTGGGCATCGTGATGCTCAACGCGGACGCGGCCGCCCGCGTGGCCAACGATGCCGCCGCGCGCACCGAACTCGAGACCTCGCTGGCCAGCCACCTCAAGGGCATCAACGCCACGCTCGACCCGCACGAGCAACTGCAGTGCATCGTGGTGGTCTCCACCGCGTGGACGGTGGACAACGACATCATCACGCCCACCTTCAAGGTCAAGCGCAACCGCATCGAGGACCTGTATGCGCGTTACTACGAAACGTGGGAAACGTCCGGAAAACGGGTGATCTGGCAGAAGAACTGACCCTGGCTGGCGGCTAACATACCGCCATGCACATCCTCCTGACCGGCGCCGCCGGATTCATCGGCATGCACACCGCCCAGCGCCTGCTGGCGCGCGGTGACACGGTGCTCGGCATCGACAACCTCAACGACTACTACGCCGTCGCCCTCAAGAGCGCCCGGCTGGAGCCGCTGCTGAAGCACCCGGGCTTCAGCTTCGAGACCGTCGATGTGGCCGACCGGCAGGCGATGGCGCGGCTGTTCGCCGGCCAGCGTTTTGACGCCGTGATCCACCTGGCGGCCCAGGCCGGCGTGCGCTACTCGATCACGAACCCCACGGCCTACCTCGACAGCAACCTCACCGGCTTCGGCCACATCCTGGAAGGTTGCCGCTCGCAGAAGCTGGGCCACCTGGTCTACGCGTCCAGCTCCAGCGTGTACGGCGGCAACACCAAGATGCCGTTCGAGGAAACCGACGCCGTGGACCACCCGGTGAGCCTGTACGCGGCCACCAAGAAGGCCAATGAGCTGATGGCCCACACCTACAGCCACCTCTATGGGCTGCCCACTACCGGCCTGCGCTTCTTCACGGTGTACGGGCCCTGGGGGCGGCCCGACATGGCCTATTTCAGCTTCACCCGCGCGGTGCTCGAAGGCCGGCCGATCCAGGTCTTCAACCATGGGAAGATGAAACGCGACTTCACCTACATCGACGACATCGTCGAAGGCGTGCTGCGCGTGCTCGACAAACCGGCCGCACCGGAGACCGCGGGCGGCCCGCCCTACCGCATCTTCAACATCGGCAACCACGACCCGGTGCCGTTGATGGACTTCATCGGCTGCATCGAGCAGGCCCTGGGCCGCGAGGCGATCAAGGAATTCCTGCCCATGCAGGACGGCGATGTGCCCGCGACCTACGCCAGCACCGAGGCCCTGCACCGCTGGGTGGGCTTTGCGCCCTCCACGCCGCTCAAGGAAGGCATCGCACGCTTCGTGCGCTGGTACCGCGAGTACCACCGGGTCTGAGGCCGCCTCAGTCCAGCGTGCCCAGCACCCGCGTGAGCACGCCTTCGCTGCCCTGCTCGCACAGGCCCAGCACCACCTCGAAACCCTGCGCGTTGCCGTAGTACGGATCGGGCACCTCGCGCCGGCCTTCCACACCGGCGTACTCCAGGAACAGGTGCAGCTTGTGCTGGTGCTCGGGCGGGCACTTGAAGCGCAGGTTGTCCAGGTTGTCCGCGTCCATGGCGAGGATCAGGTCGAAATTCTTGAAGTCCTCATCCCGCACGCGGCGGGCCCGCTCGTGCTCGATCTGCGGATAGCCGCGCGCCAGCGCCAGGGCAATCGCACGCCGGTCGGCCTTCTCCCCCTGGTGGCCGGCATAGGTGCCGGCGGAATCCACCGCCACCCGCTGCGCCAGCTGGCGGCGCGCGATCCCGGCGTGCATCACGGCAGCCGCCATGGGAGAGCGGCAGATGTTGCCCATGCAGACGACAAGTATTCGGAACATGCCACCGAGGGTACCAAAGACAAAGCCCGCCAGAGGCGGGCCGTGTGCAAGGAAGCAGGGGGTCGGATCAGATGAGGTAGCTGTCCAGACTCTTGCCCGATGCCAGCACGGCGCGAACCCATTCGGGCTTGCGACCAGGGCCACCGGCCCAGAGTTCACCGTTCGGGCCTTTGTACTTGGCCGGTGCGGCCGATTTGGATTTGCCGGCCTTCTTGGACACCGAGGTGCTGCCCAGATCGGCGGCGGTGATGCCAAATTGCTTCATCTTCGCCTTGATGTCGGCAATCACGGCGGAGAGTTCGTCCTTGCGCGCCTGTTCGGCTTGCGCCATCAGGTTCTGGGCTTGCGCCATGAGTTCGGAATAACTTGCCATTGAAATCGTCCTTTTTTGAAATGTTTGATCCACCGCGAAACCGCGGCCTGCCAACGACGCAGGCCGTCATTCTATTCCCGGGGATCTCCATTTATATAGCTCCGGGGGCAATTCGGCCTGAAGCTCGAGTGGGGATTTGGTGACAGGATGTGTCAGCCGCAAACGCCAGGCGTGCAGGAACATGCGTTTCAACCCAATCCGCGCCAATTGCCGATTGAGTTCGAAATCGCCGTATTTGTCGTCCCCGGCAATCGGATGGCCGGCGCTGGACAAATGCACGCGAATCTGGTGGGTGCGGCCGGTCTTGATGGTGACTTCCAGCAGGCTGAAACCCTCGGGCGCTCCGGCCTCCAGCCCGGGAGGCGCGGGCACGCGCTGCGCCACCTTCACCAGCGTGACCGAACACATGCCGTCCGGGTCATCAGGAGTCGTCACCCTCACGCGGCGTTCGCCATCGGGTAATAGGTATTTGTGCAACGGCTGGTCCAGCACCTTCAGGCGGGCCGGCCAAACGCCTTTGACCAGGGCCAGATAGGTTTTGCCGGTTTCCCGTTCGCGGAATTGGTCCTGCAATGCCTTGAGCGCGCTCTTCTTCTTGGCAATCAGCAACAAACCGCTGGTTTCCCGGTCCAGGCGATGCACCAATTCGAGCAATCGGGCCTGCGGGCGGGCCTGGCGCATTTGTTCGATCACGCCGAAACTCACGCCGCTGCCGCCATGTACGGCCACGCCGGCGGGCTTGTCAATCGCCAGAAAGGCCTCGTCCTCGAACACGACCGGGAACTCGCGTGCCGGCGCCGGATGGGCCGCCTTCTCTTCGGCGCGTTCCGATAGCCGAATGGGAGGGATGCGCAACACATCGCCGACGGCGACGCGGTCATCGGCCGAGACCCGCCCTTTGTTTCGGCGCACCTCGCCCGAGCGGATGATGCGGTAAATGTGCGATTTAGGCACCCCCTTGAGGATGCGGATGAGGAAGTTGTCCAACCGCTGGCCCGCCGACTCTTCGTCAACCGTGATGTGTCGGATTTCCCCCGGATTCGGGTTGCTGAGCATGGGTGTGAATAAGGCCACCACGAATGGCGGGGAGCTGACTATAATGCGACACACCCGTCGTGTGCCGTAAGTGATTGATTTGCCTTGAGTTTAAGGCAGTCACCCAAGGCAAGGGACCGCAGCTTGCAAGGCAAGGCGTCCGCCGCGGGTGGGTTGCCACCCGCTGCACCCGGGGCTGGCGCTGTTGCCCGATGCATTCCCATGCGAATCCTGGCACGGCGGCGGACCGGTCGAAGCGGCGGGCGAATCCGCTGAAGCATCGCGAACCCGAATACGGAATACCCCAATCGCCCAGCCCGCAACACGTGGCTGGGTGAGGACGAAGTGAAGCCAGAGAGACACCGGCCAGATCCATGTCAATGACAGCCATCGAGCCTTCTTCCCTGTTCACCCACCTCCACGCGCCTACGCCCTGACCTGGCGGTTCGACGCGGCACCCCGGTGCCCGCCTGTGTTGAACGCCTTACCCGAACCGCGGGTCAACGGCTCTCCGGCAATTCCTCCCCTCGTTCGCGCTTCCGCTGGTTCACGGCAGGTTGGCGCACGGACCGATGGTCCGAGCGTCCTTGTGTTTGAACGAAGGAACGCATCATGAAACGCATGCTGATCAACGCCACGCAGGCCGAAGAGCGCCGCCTGGCGATTGTGGACGGGCAGAAACTGCTCGACTACGAAATCGAAATCGAAGGGCGCGAACAGCGCAAGGGCAACATCTACAAGGCGGTGGTCACCCGCGTGGAGCCCTCGCTCGAAGCCTGCTTCGTCGACTACGGCGAGGAACGCCACGGCTTCCTGCCTTTCAAGGAAATCTCGCGCCAGTATTTCGCCGCCGGCGTGCCGGTCAACCAGGCCCGCATCAACGACGTGATCAAGGAAGGCCAGGAGCTGCTGGTCCAGGTCGAGAAGGAAGAGCGCGGCAACAAGGGCGCGGCCCTCACCACCTTCGTGAGCCTGGCTGGCCGCTACGTGGTGCTGATGCCCAACAACCCGCGCGGCGGCGGCGTGAGCCGGCGCATCGAAGGTGAAGACCGCCAGGAACTCAAGCAGGCGCTGGACCAGCTCGAGTACCCCAACGGCATGAGCATCATCGCGCGCACCGCCGGCATCGGCCGCGATGCCGCCGAACTGCAATGGGACCTGAACTACCTGCTCAAGCTGTGGAACGCCATCGACGGCGCCACCAAGGGCGGCAAGGGCGCCTTCCTGATCTACCAGGAATCGAGCCTGGTGATCCGCGCGATCCGCGACTACTTCAACAGCGACATCGGTGAGATCCTGATCGACACCGACGACATCTTCGAGCAGGCTCACCAGTTCATGAGCCACGTGATGCCCGAACACGGGCACCGCGTGAAGCGCTACCGCGACGACGCGCCGCTGTTCTCGCGCTTCCAGATCGAGCACCAGATCGAGACCGCCTACAGCCGCGTGGTGCAACTGCCCAGCGGCGGCGCCATCGTGATCGACCAGACCGAAGCCCTCGTCGCCGTCGACGTGAACTCGGCCCGCGCCATCAAGGGCGGGGACATCGAGGAAACCGCCACGCGCACCAACCTGGAAGCGGCGGATGAAGTCGCCCGCCAGGCGCGCCTGCGCGACCTCGGCGGCCTGATCGTGATCGACTTCATCGACATGGAAGAGTCGAAGAACCGCCGCGAAGTGGAAAACCGCCTGCGCGATGCGCTGCGCCAGGACCGCGCCCGCGTGCAGTTCGGCTCCATCAGCAAGTTCGGCCTGCTCGAAATGAGCCGCCAGCGCCTCAAGCCCGCCCTCAATGAAGGCGCCTCCATCCCCTGCCCGCGTTGCGGTGGCTCGGGCCACATCCGCGACACCGAGAGCTCGGCGCTCCAGATCCTGCGCGTGATCCAGGAAGAGTCGCTCAAGGACAGCACCGCCGCCGTGCTGGTGCAGGTGCCGGTCGAAGTGGCCAGCTTCCTGCTGAACGAAAAGCGCACCGAGATCACCAAGATCGAACTCAAGCAGCGCATCAGCGTGCTGCTGGTGCCCAACAAGTCGCTCGACACGCCCAACTACAAGCTCGAGCGCCTCAAGCACGACGACCCCCGTCTGGACAACCTCGACTCCAGCTACAAGCTGGCCGAGGAAGTGGACGACGTGGCCAGCTTCACCCGCCGCAGCCAGGAACGCACCAACAAGCAGGAACCGGTGATCAAGGGCGTGCTGCCCGACGGCCCCGCGCCTGTGGCCGCGCCGCGCCCCGAAACGCCGGCACCCGCCGCCGCGCCGGTCGCAGCCCCTGTGGCCGCCAAGCCCGTGCCTGCCGCACCCGCACCGGCCGAGAAGGGTTTCTTCGGTTGGCTCAAGAGCCTGTTCGGCGGCGAGCCCGCACCGGTCAAGCCGGCGGCAACGCCTGCCGTGGCCGCACCGGGCGCCAAGAGCGGCGCCCGCGAGGAACGCGCCGAAGGCGGTCGCCGCGAAGGCGGCCGTGATGGCCGCAGCCGCGGTGGCCGAGGCGGCGCCGAAGGGCGCGGCTCGCGCGAAGGCCGCGAAGGCGGTGGTCGCAACGGTGGCCGGGGTGGCGAGGGCCGTCCGGTCGAGGCGCGCGCCGAGGGCGGCCGCGTGGAAGGTGGCCGCAACGAACAGCCGCGCGGTGAAGGCCGTCGCGGTGAAGGCCGCGGCGAGGGTCGCAACGACAACCGTGGTGAAGGCCGCAACGACAACCGCAACGAAGCGCGCGGTGAACGCGGTGAAGGCCGTCAGGGCAACCGCCGCGACGGTGGCCGCCGCGAAGCACCGGTGGCCGCAGCCGAAGGCAGCGTCAACAACGCCCTGCCGCTGGACGCAACGCCAGGCGACGCGCCCGAAGCGGCCGAAGGCCAGCAACGCCGCGAACGCGAGCGCCGCCCACGCGGTGACAACCGCCGCCGCCAGCCGGGCGCCGAAGGTGCCGAGGCCACGCCCCGTCCCGAAGCCCAGGAAGGTGAACAGACCGCCGCCGCCGAAGGCGTGACCGAAGCGCAAGCCCCGCGCGAAGGCGATGCCGAGAACGGCGCTCCGCGCGGCAACCGCGAACGCCGCAGCCGCGACCGCTACGGCCGCGAACGCCGCGAGCGCGGTCCGCGCGAAGGCGCGACCGAAGGCGAAGAAGCCCCGGCATCCACCGAGGCCGCAGCGCCGGCCGAGCGCAGCGAAGCGGTGAACGACTCGCCCGAGGCTTCGGCCTACGAAGCACCGGCGCGCAGCTACTTCAGCATGGCCCAGCCTGCCGCCGTGAACACGGACGCCGCGCCGGCGCCTGCGCCGGTGGTGGCCGCGCCCGCACCGGTGGCCGTGGCGGAGCCGACCCCGGTCGCCGCCGCGCCCGTGGCCGAGGTGGCAGCGCCCGCCGTGGCGCCTGCAGCGCCCCGCGCAGCACCCACCCCCGTGCCTGTGGCGGCAGCACCGCGCACGGTCGAAGCACCTGGCACGCGGGGCCTGCCCAAGGTTCAGCCGTTCTCGCTCTCCGTCGAAGACCTCGACAAGGTGGCCCAGTCCAGCGGACTGGAGTGGGTGAACTCCAACGCGGAAAAGGTCGCTCAGGTGCAAGCCGCCATCGCGGCCGAGCCCAAGCCCATCCATGTGCCCCGCGAGCCCAAGCCCCCCGTGGTGCTGGATGAAGGCCCGCTGGTGCTGGTGGAGACGCGCAAGGACCTGCGCGATATGAAGCTGCCTTTCGAGAACCCGTAAGGCCCAGGATCGCCGCCCGCCTTCGGGCGCGGCGGCAGGCAGCCAAAGAAAAAGCCGATCGGGATACCCCGATCGGCTTTTTCTTTGGGTGTGTGCCTCGGCTCAGTCCAGCAGGGCCGCCCGCTTCCAGGCCGCCTGTGCCGCGGCTTCATCGCCGCGCTCTTCGGCGAGCTGCGCCAGCCCGCGCCAGGTGCGGCGCAACAGCGCGGGGTCGTCCAGCACGTGGCTGGCCTGGCCCAGCATCTGCGCGGCCTTGCCCCAGAGCTGGCGGCAAAGGCAGGCCTGGCCCGCCAGGTACTGGAGAAAACCGTTCTGAGGCCATTGGCGTTGCAGTTGTTCCAGCCGCGCCAGTCCGGCGGCATCGAGGTCGGCCAGACCCGGCTCCAGCGCCAGCACGAACTGGCGCTGCTGTGCGGCGTCCAGGGCACCGAACTCGGGCCACAGGGGTTCCAGCCAGGCGCGCACGCGGGCGCTGGCGAGCGCGCGCTCCTGCTCTGCAACACCGGGCCCGGTCAGCTGGTTGGCGCGGCGCGCGGCGGCCAGGGCCAGCTCGGGCATCGAGCGCTCGGAGGCATCGAGACCGTTCCAAGAGGTATCCAGCTGCGCCATGTCGTGCGCTTCACGCAGGGCGTCGAGCGCCAGTCCGCGCACGATGCTGCGGGAGGCCTCGGGTGAAAACGCGCGGTGCTTGGCCAGCACGCGCGCGGTCTCCAGCGCCTCGGCGGTCTCGCCCCCCAGCCGGGCGATGCGCAACTTCAGGCGCAGCGCCTGGATGCGCCGGCCCGCGCCCTGTGGCAGCTCGGCCAGCCGGGCACGGGCGGCCTCGGCATCGCGGTCTTCGACCGCCCAGCGCACCGCGCGCAGCAGTGCGCCTTCGTGGGCCTCGGGGGCGATCCGGGCGAGTTTGGGGTTCAGCGCGGCCTGCAGGTTCTCGTCCCGCCGTTCGCGGTTCTGCAGCGACTGCGCGCTCTCGGCCAGCAGCAGGTGGGACAGCAGCTGAAGCTGGTCGCGCCGCGGCCATTGCCCGGGCGACACACCCTTGAGCTGGTCCACGGCCTGCTGGGCCGCCGCCTGGGCGCGCACGAAGCGGCCCGCCAGCTGGTGCGACAACGCGTCCATGACCGAACCGACCACGGCACGCTCGATCTGCTGGCTGCGCCAGCGCTGCGCCTGCGCGGGCAGATCGCGCAGCATCGAGAAAGCCCGCAGCGCGGCGTACAGCAGCACGAAGCCACCGATCAGGCAGAAGACGACGAAGTTGAAGGAGACGTCGAAACGGTACGGCGGCCAGAACAGGGTGAGCGTGGCCTCGTTGTGCCCCACCAGCAGCGCGAGCGCCACGGCCAGCGCCGCGAGGCCGAGCAGCCAGAACACGCTGCGCATGGCACCACCAAAACGGGCGGCCATCAGCGCCCCCCTGCCGCAGCCGCCAAGGCCGTCAGGGTTTCCTCCGGCCGGGGCAGATCGCTGTCCACGAGGTCCTTGCGCAGGCGCGTCAGCGTGGCCTGGGCGGCGGTCACCCGGGACGAGCTGGTATCGAAATACCGCGCGAGCGCGGCCTCCACGGCCACCAGGTCGGCCTGGCTGGCCTGCATGTGGCGGGCCAGCAGCCCCAGGCGCGCGTTGAGCAGCTTGAGCTTGAGGTTCTCGCGCATGAACAGGGCCTGGTCGGGGGCCAGCAGCACGGCTTCAGGCCGGTCGATGCGGCTCACGCGCACCAGCTCGCGGCCGTTGCGGGTGACATCGGTCCAGATGCGTGTCCACAGCGAACGCCACCAGCCCGACACCCGCGCCCAGCCCGTGCCCGGTTCGTCCGCCGCATCGGGGGCGGCGGTCTCGGGCGGGGTTTCCGGCGTCGGAGCGGCCTCGGCAGCGGCCGGCACGCCCTTGCGCGCGGCCCGGGCTTTGCCGGCAGGCACCACCGGCTGGCCGACCTGGTTGAGCAGCGGCCATTCGTCCACCTGGCGGGCCAGGTCGTCGAGCTGCAGCACGAGGGCCGGGATATCGGCCAGGGAGGCGCCCTGGATGCGCTGGATGTCGCGGCCGATGGCGCGCTGCACCGGGTTCAGGCGCGGCTGGGCGGCGCGCGCGATGCGCTGGTCGGCCGCCTGCAGGGCCGAAATGAGGGGCTGGGCGGTGCCGGTGAGCTGGGCCTGCTGCTGCGCCAGGCGCAGCGCGGACTCCAGGTCCTGCACCAGGTTGTCGTCGCGCGAACGGGAGAGCGAGAGCATCAGCTCTTCCAGCTGGCTGCGCTGCAGGGTCACCTCCGACAGCCGCACCTCGGCCACCGCCAGGCGGGCCTGCAGCTCCTGCGTGAGCGCCTCGGCCTGGGCCGACAGCGTGCGCGCCTCCACGGCCTGCGCAATGGTGTCCTGGCTGCGGCGGGCCAGCTCCTGCTGGGTGAAACCGAGCTTCTGCCACAGCAGGCCGGTCATCACGAGCGCCAGCGCGGCGATCAGCACGGCCAGCCATTGCACGGCCTGGCCCGTGCGGCGCGGCGCGGCCACGGGTGCATGGGGCGTCACGGCGGCTGCGGGGGCCGGCGCGGCGACGGAGGG
>NZ_JBWKZH010000090.1:0-19049 GCF_059424305.1 Hydrogenophaga sp. GW456-12-10-14-TSB4
CCTCCCTTGACGCCCCCCACTTCCAGCGCCGAACCTGCTCTGATCGCGCCGTCCCTGCGCCGACGCATGGCGTGCTGGCTCTATGAAGGCATGCTCATGTTCGGCGTCGTGTTCATCGCCGGCTACCTGTTCTCCACCCTCACCCAGACCCGGAACGCGCTGGACAACCGGCATGCACAGCAGGCCTTCCTGTTTGTCGTGTTCGGGATCTACTTCACCTGGTTCTGGGCCAAGGGCCAGACGCTGGCCATGAAGACCTGGCACATCCGTGTCGTGGACCGCCAAGGGAAGGCGATCACCCAGGCCCGCGCCCTGCTGCGCTACGTGCTGTCCTGGCTCTGGTTGCTGCCCCCGCTGGCGGTCTCAGGCCTCATGGGCCTGCCCGGCGGCGAGCTGACCGTGCTGCTGTGCGGCTGGATCGTGATCTGGGCCCTGCTCTCCCGCTTCCACCCGCAGCGCCAGTTCCTCCACGACGCCCTCGCAGGCACCCGGCTGGTGCACCAGGCCCCGCCACCCGCGCCACCGCGCGCCAAGCGCTGAACCGCCCTCGCACGATGAACGACCAGGAACCCGTTGACGCCCAGAAGCGCCGCACCGGCCTCACCCGCATGGCCCACGCCTTTCGCTACTCCCTGGCAGGCCTGCGCTCGGGCTGGGGCGAGACGGCTTTTCGCCAGGAGGCCCTGGCCTCGATGGTGATGATCCCAGCGGCATTCTGGATTGGCCGCACCTGGGTCGAGACGGCCCTGCTGGTGGCCTCGGTGGTGCTGGTGATGGTGGTGGAGCTGCTCAACACCGGCATTGAAACCGCCATCGATCGCATCGGGCCCGAGTGGCACGATCTGTCCAAACGTGCCAAGGACATGGGCAGCGCCGCCGTGCTGCTCAGCCTTGTGCTGTGCGCCGGCATCTGGATCGCCGCCCTGTGGGCCCACTGGGCCTGACACCCTTCCCTCTCCCCATGACCTCTCCGAACTTCTCCCTTTGTGTCTACTGTGGTTCGCGCCCCGGCGCCCACCCCGCCTTCACCGAGACCGCCCGCACCGTGGGCGAGTGGATCGGCCAACGCGGCGGCCAATTGGTCTATGGGGGCGGCCGCAACGGCCTGATGGGCGTGGTCGCCGAAGCCACGCTGGCCGCCGGCGGCCGCGTGGTGGGCATCATTCCGAAAGCGCTGGTGGAAAAGGAATGGGCACACCACGGCTGCACCGAGCTGCACGTGGTCGACACCATGCACGAGCGCAAGCGCATGATGGCGGAGCGGGCCGACGCCTTCGTCGCGCTGCCGGGCGGCATCGGCACCTTCGAGGAGTTCTTCGAGGTCTGGACCTGGCGCCAGCTCGGCTACCACGACAAGCCAGTCGGCCTGCTCAACGTGGGCGGCTACTACGACGGCCTGGAGACCTTTCTGCGCACCGGCGTCGAACAGCAGTTCATGAACGCCTGGCAGATGGACCTGATCCGCGTGGGCCGAGATCCGGCCACCCTGTTGCCCGAACTGGTTCAGTCCGCCGGGCTCGCGCCCGAACCCCGGATCGAAGCAATCTGAGTGTCGGAGCGGCGGGGCTCAGACCGCCGTTTCGTCTTCTTCGCCGGTGCGGATGCGCACCACGCGCTCGACCGAGGTCACGAAGATCTTGCCGTCACCGATCTTGCCGGTGCGGGCCGCGCGGATGATCGCGTCCACACAGCGATCGACGTCGTCGGTCTTGACCACCACTTCGATCTTCACCTTGGGCAGGAAGTCCACCACGTACTCGGCACCGCGGTAGAGCTCGGTGTGGCCCTTCTGCCGGCCAAAGCCCTTCACCTCGGTCACGGTCAAGCCGGTCACGCCCTGCTCGGCCAGGGCCTCGCGCACTTCCTCGAGCTTGAACGGTTTGATGACGGCGGTGATTTGTTTCATTCGGGAGCTCCGGGGGGCGTTGCGGGAAAGAGATAACTGGATTTCATTATGCCCAACGCAGGCGCCAACCTCAGGCGCGGTATTTGCTGGTGATCGGGTAGCGCCAGTCCTTGCCGAAGCTGCGGTGGGTCACGCGAATGCCCACGGGCGCCTGGCGGCGCTTGTATTCGTTGATGCGGATCAGGCGCACCACCTTGTCCACGTCGGCCCGCTCGAAGCCGGCGGCCACGATGCTCTCGGGGCTCTGGTCGTTCTCCATGTAGCGCTCGATGATCGCGTCCAGCACGGGATATTCCGGCAGGCTGTCTTGGTCCTTCTGGTCCGGTCGAAGTTCGGCGCTGGGCGGTCGCGTGATGATGCGCTCGGGGATCGGGTTGGCGCCCGTGCCGTAGGGGTCGTGCGCGTTGCGCCAGCGGGCCAGCTTGAAGACCATGGTCTTGGCCACGTCCTTGATGACAGCAAAACCGCCGGCCATGTCGCCGTACAGCGTGCAATAGCCCGTGGCCATCTCGCTCTTGTTGCCGGTGGTCAGCACGATGCTGCCGAACTTGTTGGACAGCGCCATGAGCAAGGTGCCGCGGATGCGCGCCTGCAAATTCTCTTCCGTCGTGTCCTCGGGGAGCCCGGCGAACTCGCTCGCCAGGCTGGCCTTGAAGGCCTCGAACTGCGGCGCGATGGCGATCTCGTCGTAGCGCACGCCCATGCGCGCGGCCATGTCGCGGGCATCGATCCAGGAGATGTCGGCCGTGTACGGCGACGGCATCATCACCGTGCGCACCCGGTCCTTGCCCAGCGCATCGACCGCGATGGCCAGCACCAGCGCCGAATCGATGCCGCCCGACAGGCCCAGGATGGCGCCCGGGAAGCCGTTCTTGCCCAGGTAGTCGCGCACCCCCAGCACCAGGGCATGCCACAGGTCCGCCTCCGGGCTGTGGGCACGATCGGTCGCGGCGGTGATCTGCCAGCCGGCCCCCTCCCGCGTGAAGGCCACGTCGAACAGCGTCTCCTCGAAACTCACCGCACGGCCAGCCAGGGCACCGTCGGCCGCCAGCACGAAGCTGCGGCCCTCGAAGACGATCTCGTCCTGCCCGCCCACCAGGTGCGCGTACACCAGCGGCAGGCCGGTGGACCGCACGCGCTCGCGCATGGTGGCTTCGCGCTCGCCGCCTTTGCCGGCATGGAAAGGCGAAGCGTTGATGACCGCCAGCACATCGGCACCGGCGGCCCGCGCGTCGGCGGCAGGGGCGTCGAACCAGGCGTCTTCACAGATCAGCAGACCCACCTTCACACCCGCCACGTCGATCACGCAAGGCGCGTCGCCGGGCACGAAATAGCGTCGCTCGTCGAACACCTGGTAGTTGGGCAGCTCGCGTTTGGCGTAGGTGTGGGTCACCCGGCCATCGCACAGCACGCTCGCCGCGTTGTGCAGGTAGGCCACGGCCACGCTGCGTTCGCGCCGCTCGATCGTCGTCCCGGGGGCCCGCGCCGGATGTCCCACCACGATGTGCAGGCCTTTGAGGTGGGCCGTCCCGGTCGCAATGACTTTGAGGGCATCATCACAGGCGTCGATGAACGCCGGTCGAAGGAAAAGATCTTCCGCGGCGTAACCGCAGAGGGCCAGTTCCGGCGTGAGCAGCAGGCGCGCGCCACGGGCATGGGCCTGGATGGCGGCATCGACGATTTTCCGGGCGTTGCCCACCATGTCGCCCACCACGAAGTTGAGCTGGGCCACGCAAATGGAGAGAGTCATGGGGTCTGGAAACCTTGCAGGAAAGGCCGCGAAAACGCGGTGGGCGGGAGCCGTGTTTGTCTGAAATCGATTATGTCACCCGGGTCTTCGCCTCACCGCAGGCGGTCGATGCCGGCGCCTGGAACGCCTTGCTCGACCACGAGCCCGACCCCAGTCCCTTCATGCGCCACGAGTACCTGTCCGCCCTGCACCTCAGCGGCAGCGCGCGGGAGGCCGCCGGCTGGCAGGCCCAGTTCGTGACGCTGTGGCACGGCGACGTGCTGCACGCAGCCTGCCCGATGTACCTGAAGAGCCATTCCTACGGCGAGTACGTGTTCGACTGGGCCTGGGCCAACGCGTACGCCCAGCATGGCCTGGACTACTACCCGAAGGCGCTGGTGGCCGTGCCTTTCACGCCGGTGCCGGGCGCGCGCCTGCTGGCCCGCGATCCGGCTTCGCGCGCGGCACTGGTGAAGGCCTTGATCGCGCACACCCGCGAGGAACAGCTGTCGTCGTTGCACCTGCTCTTCGTGCAACCCCGCGACATCGACGCGTGTCATGCCGCCGGCCTGATGCTCCGGCACACCGTCCAGTTCCATTGGACCCACCAGGATGCGAAGGGCCAGCCCTTCAACGACTTCGAGCACTTCCTGGGCAGCCTGCAGCAGGAGAAGCGCAAGAAGATCCGGCAGGAACGGCGCAAGGTGGCGGACGCGGGCGTGCGGTTCCGCTGGTCGCGCGGCACCGACATTTCAGAGGCCGACTGGGACTTCTTCTACCGCTGCTACGAGCGCACCTACCTCGAGCATGGCAACGCGCCCTACCTGAGTCGGGATTTTTTCCACCGCATGGCCAGGACCATGCCCCAATACTGGCTGCTGTTCATCGCCGAGCGCGAAGGCCGGCCCATGGCCTGCAGCCTGATCGGGATCGATGAGAAGACCCGCGTGGCCTACGGGCGCTACTGGGGCGCCCTGGAGCGGGTGGACTGCCTGCACTTCGAGGCCTGCTACTACCAGCCGCTGGCCTGGTGCCTGGCGCACGGTTTCGTCCGCTTCGAGGGTGGCGCCCAGGGCGAGCACAAGATGGCGCGCGCCCTGCTCCCGGTGAAGACGACCAGCGCCCATTGGCTGGCCCACCCCGCGTTCGCCGACGCAGTGGAGCGCTTCCTGGAACGCGAAGGCCAGGGCATCGGGGAGTACCTCGATCACCTGGCCTTGCGAAATCCGCTCAAGGCAACGCCTTGAGCCGGGGTTGATCAGGCCTTGTTGGCCTTGTTGTAGTTGGCGATGCCGTCCAGGATTTCCTGGTGGGCGGCGTCCTTGCCTTCCCAGCCGATCACCTTCACCCACTTGCCGGGCTCCAGGTCCTTGTAGTGCTCGAAGAAGTGCTGGATGGTGTTCAGGCGCATCGGGTTCAGGTCTTCGGGCTTCTGCCACTGGGTGTAGATCGACAGGATCTTGTCGGTCGGCACGGCCAGCACCTTGCCGTCTTCGCCGGCCTCGTCCTGCATCTTCAGGATGCCGATCGCGCGGCAGGGCACGACCACGCCGGGGATGAGGGGCACGGGCGTGATCACGAGCACGTCGACCGGGTCGCCGTCGCCGGAAATCGTCTGCGGCACATACCCGTAGTTGGTCGGGTAGTGCATGGCCGTGCTCATGAAGCGATCCACGAAGATCGCGCCGGTTTCCTTGTCCACCTCGTACTTGATCGGGTCGGCGTTCATCGGGATCTCGATGATCACGTTGAACGATTCGGGAACGTTTTTGCCAGGGGTGACGTTGTCAAGAGCCATGTTGATGAGGTCGTGGTTTGAAAAAGGGGCGTTCCGCCCCGGCAGGCCTGCCGGTGGACAAAGGCGCGCCGGGATTCGGCCCGGCGCGCCTAGGATTTACCCTGATTTTACCGACTCCAGGCTGACAAACCCGGCCAGAAAGGATGGCCAAGCGGCATTTCCCCGCTAAATTCAAGGGGTTGGCCAATCGCCCTGTTTCAACGCTGTGCAACGCAGCGCAAACCGGCAGCGAGGAAGCAACGCAGCGGGGGCAGCCCCGGAGGCGTTGCCCCCTCCAAGTCGAAACAAGCAGGAGTATTTCTCATGGTTGGACAATCTGCGCTGATCTTTGCATTGGTCTGCGGGCTGGTGGCCGTCATCTACGGCTTCTGGTCCCGCAGCTGGATTCTTTCTCAGGACGCGGGCAACGCCCGCATGCAGGAAATCGCCGGGGCCATTCAGACCGGCGCCGCGGCCTACCTCGCCCGGCAGTACAAGACGATCGGCATCGTCGGGGTGGTGCTGGCCATCCTCATCGGCGTCTTCCTCGACGGCCCCACCGCCATCGGCTTCGTGCTCGGTGCCGTGCTCTCGGGCGCCTGCGGCTTCATCGGCATGAACATCTCGGTGCGCGCCAACGTGCGCACCGCACAAGCCGCCACCAAGGGCATCGGCCCGGCGCTGGACGTGGCCTTCCGCGGCGGCGCCATCACCGGCATGCTGGTGGTGGGCCTGGGCCTGCTGGGCGTGACCGGTTTCTTCTGGTTCCTGGTGGGCAACGGCAACCTCACGCCGGCGGCCAACCTGGCCAAGCTGCTGAACCCGCTGATCGGCTTTGCCTTCGGCTCCTCGCTGATCTCCATCTTCGCGCGACTGGGCGGCGGCATCTTCACCAAGGGCGCCGACGTGGGCGCCGACCTGGTGGGCAAGGTGGAAGCCGGCATTCCGGAAGACGACCCGCGCAACCCGGCGGTGATCGCCGACAACGTGGGTGACAACGTGGGCGACTGCGCCGGCATGGCGGCCGACCTGTTCGAGACCTACGCGGTCACGCTGATCGCCACCATGGTGCTCGGCGCCCTCATGGTCGCGGCCGCGCCCATGCAGGCCGTGCTCTACCCGCTGGTGCTCGGCGGGGTGTCCATCCTGGCGTCCATCGTCGGCTGCTTCTTCGTGAAGGCCAGCCCGGGCATGAAGAACGTGATGCCCGCGCTCTACAAGGGCCTGGCGATCGCCGGCGTGCTCTCGCTGATCGCCTTCTGGTTCGTGACCGGCTGGATCATGCCGGACAACGCCATCACCGCCACCGGCAGCCAGCTGCGCCTGTTCGGCGCCTGCGCCGTCGGCCTGGTGCTGACCGCCGCGCTGGTCTGGATCACCGAGTTCTACACCGGCACGCAGTACTCGCCGGTCAAGCACATCGCCCAGGCCTCGACCACCGGCCACGGCACCAACATCATTGCCGGCCTGGGCGTGTCCATGCGCTCCACCGCCTGGCCGGTGCTGTTCGTCTGCGTCGGCATTGTGGCCTCCTACACGCTGGCGGGCCTGTACGGCATCGCCATCGCCGCCACCGCCATGCTGAGCATGGCCGGCATCGTGGTCGCGCTGGACGCCTACGGCCCCATCACCGACAACGCCGGCGGCATCGCCGAAATGGCCGAACTGCCCAGCAGCGTGCGCGACATCACCGACCCGCTGGACGCGGTGGGCAACACCACCAAGGCCGTGACCAAGGGCTACGCCATCGGCTCCGCCGGCCTGGCCGCGCTGGTGCTGTTCGCCGACTACACCCACAAGCTGGAAACCTACGGCCACCAGATCAAGTTCGACCTGAGCGACCCGATGGTGATCATCGGCCTGTTCATCGGCGGCATGATCCCCTACCTCTTCGGCGCCATGGCGATGGAGGCCGTGGGCCGCGCCGCCGGCTCGGTGGTGGTGGAGGTGCGCCGCCAGTTCAAGGAGATCCCCGGCATCATGGAAGGCACGGCCAAGCCCGAGTACGGCAAGGCGGTCGACATGCTGACCACGGCGGCCATCAAGGAAATGGTGATTCCCTCGCTGCTGCCCGTGGTGGTGCCGATCCTGGTCGGCGTGTTCCTGGGCCCGAAGGCGCTCGGCGGTCTGCTGATGGGCACCATCGTCACCGGCCTGTTCGTGGCCATCTCCATGTGCACCGGCGGCGGCGCCTGGGACAACGCCAAGAAGTACATCGAAGACGGCCACCACGGCGGCAAGGGCAGCGAGGCGCACAAGGCCGCCGTGACCGGCGACACCGTGGGCGACCCCTACAAGGACACGGCCGGCCCGGCCGTCAACCCGCTGATCAAGATCATCAACATCGTGGCACTGCTGATCGTGCCGCTGCTGCCGCTGGCGGCCTGATCCTGCCTCAGCAGTTCAAAGGGCCCGCTTCGGCGGGCCTTTTTTCTGGGTGGCCCCTGCCAGCAGGCGAACCACCGCGCGGGCACTGGGTGTGAGGCGATCGAGCTGGGCCGCTTCGCCACGTTCGATCGCCTGCAGCACCAGCTCCTGAATGCCCCCCACGGCCGCGACGGCCATGGTGGGTGTGAGCACCTCGCCGTCCGCGTTGATGGTCTCGAGCATGAAATCGGCCAGGTGCTGCATCACCTCACGGCGCACCAGCGCCCCTGCCGGCCCAAGGTGATGGATCTCGACAAAGAGCATGCGGATGAGCTGCGGGCCGCTGGCGAGGTGCGCGAAATACGCGCCCAGGGCGTGCTCGACCTGGTCCTGCCAAGGCTGTTCGGGTCGCACGGCCTCGCGCAAGGTGCGCAGCGCGGACGCACTGGCCGCCCGGTACAGCTCGAGAAAGCAGGCGTCCTTGTCCGTGAAATGCTCGTAAAACGTCCGTTTGGACACACCCGCCTCGGCCACCACGGCCGCGATCGACGTGGCCGCCAGCCCCTGGGCCGCCGCCACGGTGGCCATGGCCTGCAGCAGGCGCCCACGGTGCTCGTTCGGCACGGAGGCGTCGTCGCTGCGGGTGTTTTTCGGTTTCATGGACGGGCATCTTAGGGCCTGCACCCCCGATCGTTCACCGCTTGACAGCCCGCACCGAAACACGCACCATCGCGGACTGGTACGACACGGTACCAATCTGTTTGACACCCTCACCCACGCCATGACCGAACTCGTTGTCCGCCGCCTGCTGATCGATCTGGAACAACCCGTGGCCCGCCACTGGTGCGGCGGCGACGCCTTTCTCACCGCCTGGTTCAACGCGCTGTCGATGAGCTTTCCCATCGGCGAGCAGTTCTTCATCGACTCGGTGCGCAACGGTTTCAAGACCCTGCCGCCCGAGCGCCAGACCGGGCTGCAGGCCGAAGTCCAGGGCTTCGTGGGCCAGGAGGCCACCCACCGGCGCATCCACGCGCTGTTCAACGCGCAGATCGAAAAGCACGGCCTGGTGAACGACTGGGAGCCCCGGGCGCGCGAGCGCCTCCAGCAGCTGGAGGGCACCGACCCGCGCCACGGCCTGGCCATCACGGCGGCCAACGAACATTTCACCGCCCTGTTCGCCGAGTGGCTGTTGTCGCACCCCCAGTTGCTGGACGGCAGCGAACCCCGATTGAAAACCCTGTGGCTGTGGCACAGCGCCGAAGAGGCCGAACACAAATGCACCGCCTTCGACCTGTACCAGGCGCTGGGCGGCAGCCACACCTGGCGCACGACCTGGATGCGCCGCATCACGCTGGTCTTTCTCACCGACACCTTGCGCCAGACGGTGAACAACCTGAAGCGCGACGGCACGCTCTGGCGCTGGAGCACCTGGCGCAGCGCGGCCCGCCACATGCTCGGCCGCGACGGCCTGCTGCGCCAGTCCTTCAAGCCCTGGCGCGCCTACTTCCGCCGCGACTTCCACCCGGACCAGCAATCCAGCGAGCTCTCCGCCCACTGGCTGCGCGACAACGCCACGCAATACACCCGGGTGGGACGCGCCGAGCCGGCCTGACCCGGCTCCGACCGGAAATGCCCTCGTGGCGACACCGGTACCCCCGGGCATGGCGGTGCGCTCTGGTGGTCACTCGCCCATAATCGGCCCATGTCCGAACGCGTCATTCCCCTGATCGACCAGCGCCTGGCCTCCGTGCCTGCGCGCGTGCCCCCGGTGGCCTCGGCCCCCACGGGCTGGCTCGTCGACGCGCGGGGCCGCCCGCTGCGCGATCTGCGCATCAGCGTGACCGACCGCTGCAACTTCCGCTGCAGCTACTGCATGCCGAAGGACATCTTCGACAAGGACTACCCCTACCTGCCGCACAGCTCGCTGCTGACCTTCGAGGAAATCACGCGCGTGGCCCGCCAGTTCGTCGCGCACGGCGTGCAGAAGATCCGCCTCACCGGCGGCGAACCGCTGCTGCGCAAGAACCTCGAAATCCTCATCGAACAGCTGGCCGCGCTGCGCACGGTGGAAGGCGAACCGCTGGACATCACGCTGACCACCAACGGCTCGCTGCTCGCGCGCAAGGCGAATGCCCTCAAGGCCGCCGGCCTGCGGCGCGTCACGGTCAGCCTGGACGGCCTGGACGACACCATCTTCCGCGCCATGAACGACGTGGACTTTCCCGTCGCGGATGTGCTCGACGGCATCGCCGCCGCGCAGGCCGCAGGCCTGGGCCCGATCAAGGTCAACATGGTGGTCAAGCGCGGCACCAACGACCACGAGATCCTGGCCATGGCCCGCCACTTCAAGGGCACGGGCATCGTGCTGCGCTTCATCGAATACATGGACGTGGGCGCCACCAACGGCTGGCGCATGGACGAGGTGATGCCCAGCGCGGAGGTGGTGCAACGCATCCACCGCGAACTCCCGCTGGTGCAGCTCGACGCGTCGGCCCCGGGCGAAACCGCCGAGCGTTGGGCCTATGCCGACGGCTCGGGCGAGATCGGCGTGATCAGCAGCGTGACGCAGGCCTTCTGCAGCGACTGCAACCGCGCCCGCCTGTCCACCGAAGGCCAGCTCTACCTCTGCCTGTTCGCCAGCCAGGGCCACGACCTGCGCCACCTGATTCGCGGCAACGCCACGGACGAGCAGCTCGCCAGCGCGATCGCGGCGATCTGGCAAGGCCGCAGCGACCGTTACTCCGAGCTGCGCGCCAGCCTACCGCCCGAGGCCGGTGCAGGTACACGTCGTGTCGAGATGAGCTACATCGGCGGTTAAGCACAACAGATGATCCACTCCCATCAAATCACGGGCCTCGTGCTCGCCGGCGGTCGCGGCTCGCGCATGGGCGGCGTCGACAAGGGCCTGCAGAACTTCAACGGCACGCCGCTGGCGCTGCACACCCTGCTGCGGCTGCAGATGCAGGAAGGCGGGCTGGTCGGCGGGCAGATGGTCAACGCCAACCGCAACCTCGCGGCCTATGAGGCCTTCGGCGTGCCGGTATGGCCCGACACCCTGGACGGCTACGCCGGGCCCCTGGCCGGCTTCATGACCGGCCTGGAGCGCTGCGAAACGCCCTACCTGCTCACGGCACCCTGCGACACCCCCCTCTTCCCGCTCGACCTCGCCGTGCGCCTGGCGCAAGCCTTCGAGGACGACCGCACCGAGATCGCCATGGCCGCCGCACGGGAAGAAGACGGCCAGTTGCGACCCCAGCCGGTGTTCTGCCTGCTGCGGGTGGAGCTCATGGAAAGCCTGCTGGTCTTCACCCAGGCCGGCGGGCGCAAGATCGACCGCTGGACCGACCAGCACCGCACGGTGATCGTGCCCTTCGACCGGCCGGGCGACGACCCCAAGGCCTTCTTCAACACCAACACCCTGGCCGAACTGCACGCCCTCGAAAAGAGCTGAGCGCCCCGGCCATCCGTTCGTTTGTCCATGAAATCCATCGAGCAGATCGCGGCCGAACTGCAGGGCTACGACCCGCAGGCCATCAGCGCCGAGCGCGTCAACGACTTCCTGGCCCGCCTGGTCGAGCCGGTCACCGCCACCGAAGACCTGGGCGTGTTCGACGCACTGGGCCGCGTGCTGGCGCAGGACGTGGTCTCGCCCATCAGCGTGCCGCCGCACGACAACTCCGCCATGGACGGCTTCGCTTTCGACAGCCGGCAGCTGCGCCCGGGCGAGCCGCTGGGCCTGCGCGTCGTGGGCACCGCCTTCGCAGGCAAGGCCTGGGCCGGCGCCGTGGGTGCGGGCGAGTGCCTGAAGATCATGACCGGCGCCATCATGCCGGCCGGGCTGGACACCGTGGTGCCGCTGGAATTCGTGAAAGCGGAGGGCGAGCGCATCGAGGTGCCGCCCAACGTGGTGAGCGCGGGCGACAACCGCCGCCTGCTGGGCGAAGACCTCATGGCCGGTGAAGCCGCCCTCCGCCAGGGCCAGGCGCTGGGCCCGGCGGCGCTGGGCCTGCTGGCCAGCCTGGGCCTGCCCAGCGTGAAGGTGTTTCGCCGTGTGAAGGTGGCCTACTTCTCCACTGGCGACGAGATCCTGAGCCTGGGCGAAGCGCCGCGCGAAGGCGCGGTGTACGACAGCAATCGCTACACCGTCTTCGGCCTGCTCACCCGCCTGGGCGTGGAGGTGATCGACATGGGCGTGGTGCGCGATGAGCCGGCCGATCTGGAAGCGGCCTTCCGCACCGCCGCCCTCAAGGCCGACGCCATCATCACCAGCGGCGGCGTGAGCATGGGCGAGGCCGACCACACCAAGGCCATGATGAAGCAGCTCGGCGACGTGGCCTTCTGGCGCATCGCGATGCGCCCGGGCCGCCCCATGGCGGTCGGCCGCATCGATGAGGCTGGCAAGAGCGCCGTGCTGTTCGGCCTGCCGGGCAATCCGGTCGCGGTGATGGTCACCTTCCTGGCCTTCGTGCGCCCGGCCCTGCAGCGCCTGATGGGCGGCACGGCCAGCGCGCCGGTGCTGCTGCAGGCACGCAGCGGCGAAGCCCTGCGCAAGAAGCCGGGCCGCACCGAGTACCAGCGCGGCATCGTCACCCGCACGCCCGACGGCGCGCTCAGCGTGCGCACCACGGGCAACCAGGGTTCGGGCGTGCTCAGCTCGATGGTCGAGGCCAACGGCCTGATCGTGCTGCACCACAGCCAAGGCAATGTGGCCGTGGGCGACCCGGTGGACGTGATGATGTTCGACGGCGCGATCTGACCCGGCTCACTTGGCCGGGATGGCGGCCTCGGGGTGGCCACCGTGCTGCGCGGCCTTCGCCTTTGAATGGGACTTGTCGCGCGAGAGCAGCGTGTACATGGTGGGCACGACGAAGATGGTCAGCAGCGTGCCCACGCTCATGCCGCCCACGATCACCCAGCCGATCTGCTGCCGGCTCTCGGCCCCCGCACCGGACGCCAACGCCAGCGGGATGGCGCCCAGCACCATGGCGCCGGTGGTCATCAGGATGGGGCGCAGGCGCAGCGCGGCCGACTGCCGGACCGCCTCGAACTTCTCCAGGCCCTGGTCGCGCAGCTGGTTGGCGAACTCCACGATCAGGATGCCGTGCTTGGTGATCAGGCCCACCAGCGTGATGAGCCCGATCTGGCTGAACACGTTGATCGTGCCGCCCGTCAGCTTGAGCGCCAGCAGCGCGCCCATCATTGAGAGCGGCACGCTGAGCATGATGATGAAGGGATCGACGAAGCTCTCGAACTGCGCCGCCAGCACCAGGTAGATGAACAGCAGCGAGAGCGCGAAGACGATGGCCAGCGAGCCCGAGGCGTTGCGGAACTCGCGGCTCTGGCCGTTCAGGTCGGTGGTGTAGCCCGCGGGAAGCACCTCGCGCGCGGTCTTGTCCATGAACTGCAGCGCTTCGCCCAGCGCGTAGTCGGGCGCCAGGTTGGCGGTGAGGGACGCGCTGCGGCGCTGGCCGAAGTGGTTGAGCTCGCGCGGCACCACCACCTCGCTGATCTTCACCAGCGAGGCGAGCGGAATCATCGCGTCGTTGCGCCCGCGCACGAACAGGCGGTCGATGTCCTCGGGCGTGCTGCGGTTGCCCGAGACCGTCTGCACCACCACGTCGTACTGCTCGCCATCGCGCTTGTAGCGCGTGACGATGCGGCCACCCAGCATGGTCTCGACGGTGCGCGCGATGGCGTCCACGTTCACGCCCATGTCGGCCGCGCGCTCGCGGTCCACGTCCATTCGGATCTCGGGCTTGTTCAGGCGCAGGTCGGTGTCGATCTGCACCAGGCCCGGGTTCTTGCTGAGTTCGTCCTGGAAGCGGCGCACGGTCTGCGCCAGGTTCTCGTAGCTGTCGGAGGTGACGATCACGTAGTTGATCGGGCGCTCGCGAAAGCCCTGGCCAAGCGAGGGCGGTGTGATCGGGAAGGCGCTGATGCCCGGCAGCGACGCCAGGCGCGGCGTGATCTCGCGCGCGATCCGCTGCGTGGAGCGCTCGCGCTCTTCCCAGGGCAGCGCGCGCATGAACACCACGCCCTGGGCCACCGAGGGGTTGCCCACGTTGACGAAGATGCGGTCGAACTCGGGGTAGTCCTGGGCGATGTTCTCGATCGCCTCGGCGTACTTGCGGGTGTAGGCGAGCGTGGCGCCGTCCGGGCCGTTGATGTTCGCCAGGATCACGCCGCGGTCCTCGATCGGCGCCAGCTCCTGGCGCATGGTCTGCAGCATCCACGCGCTGGCCAGCGCGCTGCCGGCCATGACGGCCACCACCAGCCAGCGCACCCGCAGCGAGGCGCCCAGCGCGCGGCTGAAGCCGCGCGTGACGGCGTTGAGCACGCGCTCCATGCCGCGGTCGAAACGGCCCGGGTTCGGGTTGTGCCGCAGCAGCTTGGAGCACAGCATGGGCGAGAGCGTGAGCGCCACGAAACCCGAGACCACCACCGCGCCGGCCAGCGCCAGCGCGAACTCGGCGAACAGGCGGCCGGTGCGGCCGGGCGTGAAGGCCAGCGGCGCGTACACCGCAGCGAGCGTGAGCGTCATCGCCACGATGGCGAAGCCGATTTCGCGCGCGCCCTGGATCGCCGCGTCGAAGGGCTTCATGCCCTCCTCGATGTGCCGGTAGATGTTCTCCAGCATCACGATGGCATCGTCCACCACCAGGCCGATGGCCAGCACCAGGGCCAGCAGCGTGAGCGTGTTGATGGAAAAGCCGAACATCGCCATCAGTGCGAACGCGCCGATCAGGCTGACCGGGATGGTCATGAGCGGGATGATCGAGGCGCGCAGGGTGCGCAGGAACACGAAGATGACCAGCGCCACCAGCACCACGGCCTCGGCGATGGTGGTGTAGACCGCCTTGATCGAGCGGTCGATGAAGACCGAGTTGTCGTTGGCGACATCCACGTTCACGCCGGCCGGCAGGTCCTGCTTGACCTTCTCCAGCATCTGCCGCACGGCGGCCGAGAGCTCCAGCGGGTTGGCCGTCGCCTGCCGGATCACGCCGAGCGAGACCGCGTCGCGGCCGTTGAGCCGCACCGAGGTGCGCTCGTCCTGCGGCGCCTGCACCACCCGTGCAACGTCACCGATGCGGATGGTCTGGCCGTTGATGGTGCGGATCGCCACGGCCGCGAACTGCGCGGGCGTCTGCAGGTCGGTCGCGGCGGTCACGTTGAACTCGCGCAGCGTGCTCTCGATGCGACCGGCCGGCACCTCCAAGTTGGAGCGGCGCAACGCGTCCTCGACGTCCTGCACGGTCAGCGCGTAGGCGGCCAGGCGGTCCGGGTCCATCCAGATGCGCATGGAGTAGCGGCGCTCGCCGTACACGCGCACCTCGGCCGCGCCGGGCGCCGTCTGCAGCACCGGCTTGGCCAGGCGGTTGGCGAAGTCGCTGAGCTGCAGCGCGCTGTGGGTGTCGGAGGTGAGGGCCAGCCAGATCACGGGCGAGGCGTCGGCCTCCACCTTGGCGATCACCGGCTCGTCCACGTCCTGCGGCAGTCGCTGGCGCACGCGGCTGACCTTGTCGCGCACGTCGGCGGCGGCCGAGTCGGGGTCGCGCTCGAGCTTGAAGCGCACCGTGATCTGGCTCTGCTCCTGTCGGCTGATCGAGGTGATCACGTCCAGCCCCTCGATGCCCGCGAGCGAGTCCTCCAGCGGCTTGGTGACCTGCGATTCGATCACCTCGCTGGACGCCCCGCCGAAGCGCGTGGAGACCGTGACGGTGGGCTCATCGATCTTGGGGTACTCGCGCACCGTCAGGCCGTTGAACGACACGATGCCCACCAGCAGGATGAGCAGGGACAGCACCGAGGCGAACACCGGGCGCCGGATCGAGATCTCAGGCAATTGCATGGAGACTCCAGGAACGGGCCGCGCTCAGCGGGCCAGCGCCGCCATGTTCACGACCCTCACGGCCGTGCCGTCGCGCTGCAGCCGCTGCTGGCCGGCGATCACCACCGCGTCGCCCTGCTGCAGCCCGCTGACCACCTCGACCTCCGAGCCCCGGCGCGCGCCCAGGGCCACCTCGACCCGGCGCGAAAGGCGCTTCTTCGCGTCACCCTCGCCCTGTTCGTCGAGCACGTAGGCGTACTGCTTTCCCGCCTGGGGCACCAGCGCTTCCTCGGGCACCACCAGCGCGCGCTCGTTGACCGAGAAAACGATCAGCACGCGCGCAAACATGCCGGGGCGCAGCACGTTGTCGGCCGCCGGCGGCATGACGGCGCGCACGGAGATCGAGCGGCCGTTGGCGTCGAGCAGCGGGTCCACCGCCAGCACCTTGGCCTCGAACGGCCGGTTCGGCAGGGCATCGAGCTGCACCTGCACCACCTGGCCCGGGGCGAGCTGGCTCTGGTAGCGCTCAGGCAACCGGAAGTCCACCGTGAGCATGGACGTGTCCTCGAGGTTCACGAGGCTGTCGCCGTCCTTCACGTAGGCCCCCAGGTTGATGCTGCGCAAACCCACGGTGCCGGCGAACGGGGCGGTGATGCGCATGCGCTGCAGCCGCGCATCGGCAAGGGCCACCTGGGCCTCGGCCACTTGCAGGTTGGCCTGACTTTCCTCGACCACGCGCTGGGCCACGAAGTTCTGTGCCACCAGCTCCTGATTGCGCTTGAGATTGGCGCGCGCGATGGACAGCTGGGCCTGCGCCTGGCTCAACTCGGCCCGCTGCAAGGTGTCGTCCAGTTGCACCAGCAGTTGCCCGGCCTTGACCCGGGCGCCGTCCGCAAAGACGATCCGGGCCACCCGGCCGCTGGTCTCGGGCTTGAGCGTCACGCTCTGGCGGGACCGCAGCGTGCCCACGGCCTGGGCATCGTCCTGCAGCCGGATGGTTTTCACCCGGGTCACTTCCACGCCGGGTGCGCCACCCCCGGCGGCCCCCGGTCCTGCGCCGGTGCCCGTGCCGGCCACGGGCGCCGCCGCCTTGTCCCGGTTCTGCAGCCACCAGGCCGCACCGGAGGCCAGCCCGATGCCGACGACGGCCACCACCACGTAAAGCGCTTTGTTCGCCATGGATTCCACTGCCCCGGGGGAAAGGACGCCCTACCCGCGGGGGTACGGCACAGATCGATGAAACGAAATGTAGCAGCGGCGAGGGGCGACCGGTGACCGGATTTCCCCTCAGAAACTCAGCCCGGCACGCCCCGGTTGGCCAGGGCGTCGGCCCGTTCATTGCCCGGATCGCCAGCATGGCCTTTGACCCAGTGCCATTCGATCTGGTGGGGCCCGGCGTGCACCAGGCCGTCGAGCTTGCGCCAGAGATCGGCGTTCTTCACCGGTTGCTTCGAGGCCGTGACCCAGCCCTTGCGTTTCCAGCCGTGGATCCACTCGGTGATGCCCTGGCGCACGTACTGGCTGTCGAGGTACAGCGACACCTGGCAGGGGCGCTTGAGCGCGGCCAGGCCTTCGATCACCGCGGTGAGTTCCATGCGGTTGTTGGTGGTTTCGCGCTCGCCGCCCCACAGCTCTTTCTCGAATCCCTCCGACTTGAGGTACACGCCCCAGCCTCCCGGCCCCGGGTTGCCCTTGCAGGCACCGTCGGTGTAGATCACCACATGGTTCAAACCAAACTCCTGAATACAAAAAAGAAGGGGGATGCGCGGCGGCAATCAGTGCCGGTGGGTCACCGGCACCGGGGCAGCCGAAGCGGCGCGGCGCGGCTTCCAGGCCGGGCCCAGCAGGCGCATGCCGCGCACGCGCTTGACCGCCACCACGAAGTAGACCGCCCCGAAGATGGGCCACCAGCGGGCGCCCGCGCGGTCCAGCCAGGCGTAGCGCTGCAACCAGGTCTCGGTGTGCATCGCCGGGCGGTAGCAGCCGAAGCGGTCCGACTCTACTTCAAAACCAAGCAGCCTCAGCCAGTCGCGCAGCCGCCAGGGGCCGATGAAATCGCCCGCCTCGGGCAGGTACAGGCTGGAGGCGCCAAAGGCGTTGAGGCCGATCCGGCCGCAGAAGCGACCGCGCCCCTGGCGCAGGCCCCACAGGCTCGCGGGGTTGAAGCCGGAGATCACCACCCGGCCTTCCGGCACGAGCACGCGCTCCACCTCGCGCAGCACGTGGTGCGGGTCGGCACTGAACTCCAGCGTGTGGGGCAGCACCACGAGGTCCAGGCTGGCTTCCGGGAACGGCAGGGCCGCGGCATCGGTGATCAGGGCCACGCGCGCAGCGCGCGCCTCCTGGCCGGCCAACAACACCTCGGGCAGGGCCAGCCAGCGGTGCGGCATGCGGTTGGCCTGCAGACCCTCCAACTGAGGCAGACCGAGCTGCAAGGCGTTGTAGCCGAACAGATCGGCCACCGCCAGGTCGAACTGGTCCTGCTCCCACGCCAGCAGGTACTGGCCGGGCGCGGTCGAAAACCAATCGGTCAACCCTATAATTTTTGCGGTCATGTGCGGTGTGGGGCCGATGCCGGTTCCGGTGGGAAGTCTGCGACACTGCAAACCACCGGGAAGGCCAGCCCGCACTCTACACGCCCTTACCCGACATTCACCCCATGCATCTCATTCCGATCCCGGCCTTCAGCGACAACTACATCTGGGCCCTGCACGACGGCGCCCGGGCGCTGGTCGTGGACCCCGGCGAGTCCGCCGGCGTGGCCCGCTGGCTGAAGCAGGAAGGCCTGCGGCTGGACACCATCCTGATCACCCACCACCACGCGGACCACACCGGCGGTGTCGTCGAACTGCGCGAAGCCACCGGCGCGCGCGTGATCGGCCCGGCCTACGAGCCCATGCCCGAACCGCTGCAGCGTGTCGGCGAGGGTGAGTCGGTGGAGGTGCTCGGTCTGCGCTTCGACGTGATCGAGGTGCCGGGCCACACCGCCGGGCACATTGCCTACTACACGCCTGCCATGGACGGTGCACCGCTGCTGTTCTGCGGCGACACGCTGTTCTCGGGTGGCTGCGGCCGCCTGTTCGAGGGCACGCCGGCCCAGATGCTGGATTCGCTCACCCGGCTGGCCGCCCTGCCCAGCCACACCCGCGTGTGTTGCACCCACGAATACACGCTGTCCAACCTCAAGTTCGCGCAGGCGGTCGAGCCTGGCAATGCCGAGCTGGCGGCCTACACCGCCCGCTGCCAGGCGCAACGCGCGCAGAACTTTCCCACGCTGCCCAGCTCCATCGGGCTGGAAAAACAGATCAATCCCTTTTTGCGCACGGACGAAACCGCGGTCGTGCAATCCGCCCAGGCCCATGAGCCGGGCATTGCCGCCGATCCCGTATCGGTTTTCGCCACGCTGCGCGAATGGAAAAACAATTTCAGATGACCCCTGCCT
>NZ_JBWKZH010000091.1:0-18848 GCF_059424305.1 Hydrogenophaga sp. GW456-12-10-14-TSB4
CACGTTGGGCCGGTGCCAGAAGCGTGCCATCGGCACAGACCAGGCGGCGGCCCTTGAACAGGTTCAACAGACCCCGGTGGTCAGCGACAATTATCTTGAGCGATCTGAGGCCCGTGAGCAAGGTCATGCACTGCGAGCAATGTGGTGCGTGCTGCCAGCAGGTGCATGAGACGACGGTGCGCCGGGTTCGCGATCTGCCGCTGTTCGAGTACCGGGTGGTTCTGCATGTGCCGCGTCGCAGGGTGTTGCGCGAGCGCTGCGGGGGCCACGGCTGGAGAAGCTGGATTGGCTGGGGCGCTACCAGAGGGTCACGCAGCGATTCGCCGATGCATGCGAGAAGCTGCTGAGAGCCAGCAGAGTGCAGGCGGTGGCCGCGTTCTTCGACTTGGGGTGGCACACGGTCAAGTCGATTGACAAGATGCGCTTGCAAGCCAGTGTTGTCGAGCCGGACTGGTCGGCCATCGACAACACCAGCAAGGTCATCAAACGACGAGCCTACGGCTACCGCGATGAGGAGTACTTCTACCTCAAGATCCGCGCAGCCTTCCCCGGAATCCTTCGATGAACTTTTTTTTTCGGAGGTGTGAGAGTGCGAGGGGGCCTCAGCCACCCGATCCCCACACCATGAGGAGCCGGCCGGAGAAGGCGCGGGCAGCGCCGAAATCTGCGATCGCCCAGTATTGCCAATATCATTTCTTGGCACCAATCTCTCTTTGCTATCATTTCCAATAGCCATCCGGTCACGGCATCGCGGTCCCCAGCCACCGCTGCGAAACCACCACGATCCATCGCCACTGAGCTCGCTCCCCCACGCCATTCGGTGCCAAAACCCCACAGCGGTCTGCCTCGCCGTGGGCACTACCACCGGCTTCGCGGCTAGCCCAGTTCAAGCGGCACCTGTTGCGTGCAGCGACCGCCCTGACGCTGCTCATCTCCGGTCTGCCCAAGCGCAGCCCCTGTTGTTGGAAGAGGCCCTGCGGACGGCCTTGACCGAACACCTCAGCGTCGCGGCCCGTCGCAGCGAACGCCAGGCCGCTGTGATGGAACGGGAAGTGGCCGAGCGCCAGCGCTTTTCGGGTCCGTCAGCACAGTCGGGAGCGATGGCAATGGTGCACGCAGCACCACGCTGCGGGTCACCCAACCCCTATGGACCAGCGGCCGCATCACCGGTGAGATCGATATCGCGAACGCCTCCATTCGTCTGGCGGCGGCCGGCGTGGTGCAAGCCCAACAGGAGATCATGGTCCGTGCAGTCACGGCATTCACCGAGTTTGGTCGCGTCAAGGCGCGCCAGACGGTCTGATAGCCGCCCTCAGCTACCCGGTCTTGGCGCCAAAGGCCTTCTCACGCTGTGACCAGTCGTGGGTCGCATTCCACAACGCCAGCACCTGGGGGGCTTCGGCCTCGAACTCCGGGTAACGCGCGGATCGCATGTGCGGGTCGTTAGCTCCAGGCGGTGGCCTGAGGGATCAAAAAAAGTAGATCGATGTAATGAAGTCGTCGTGATTGGAGGGGCCGACCACGGACAGGCCTTTGGCCTCCAGGTCTCTCTTGGCTTGCAGCAGGGTGTCGATGTTTTCGACTTCGAAGGCGAAATGCTGCACCCAGGCCGGCGCGTGCGGATCGCGACCGGACGGCTCTCCAGCGTCCTGCGGGCACTCAAAGAAAGCCATGCTTCTGCCGTCTTCCATCTCGAAAAAGATGTGGATGTGCGGGCTGTATTTGTCTGTGGAGGGCACATGGTCTTCGCCCATGGTGTGGGGCGCTGTCATGCGCCAGCGGGTTCGGAAAGCGCTTCGTGCCACATGGGCGCGATCCGCCGCGCGGAAGGACGGTGCGCGCAGCGCCCCCCCCCCATTGCAACCTGCCAGCCTGTCCTGGCACTTCCACAGGTACCGATTGAGCGCGCCTGTCGCAGAGAGGTAGGGCGGGGTCACTGCGGTATTGTCGCTGCGCGCCGGATGTACAACTCCATCGCCTCCTCCCTCCGACCCGCGCGCGCCAGCGCAAAGGCCTGGGGAAAGTAGTCGCTGACGCGGTCAGTGCCCGCTCAATAGGCCTGCGAGTGGAACTGGCTGACTGCGGTCATGGTATCGATGCCGGCGAGGAGGATTCGAGCCGCGCATGCGTGAGGCCTGGCGCGAGCTGATGGCAAATGCGAACACCGACGAGCCGAATGCCCCGGCGGTGGCGGAGATCCGGATTGAACAGCCCTCGAGTTCGCACCGCTCATCGCCGCGTACAGTGGCCTGCCCGCATCCATGCCCGGGGCGACTTCCCGATGGTCTGCGTGAACGCCCTCGACAGCGACGAGGCGCTGCCGTACCCGAGCCGATCGGCCGCGGCCTTGACCGAACCTCCGCTGCGCAGCAGGCTCTGCGCGATCGACATGCGCCACTGCATCAGGTACTCGGCGGGCGTCTGGCCAACATGCTCCTTAAAGACGGCGGCAAACGCGCTTCGTGACATGCCGGCACAGCGCGCCATCGACGCCAGCGTCCACGCCTCGCCCGGCCGCTCGTGCATGGATACCAGCGCCCGAGCCAACTTCGGATGCGAGAGGCCTGTCAGCAGCCCGGTCGGCAGGCCCGCGTCAGCCGGGTGGTCGAGCAGCCAGCGAAGCAGTTGCAGCACCAGCACCTCGAACAGGCGGTCGGCCAGCAGCCTCTGGCCGCAGCGCACGTGCTCTGTCTCGCCAAACAGCAGCGCAAGCGTGTGGTCCAGGCCGTCCACGGCGCGCAGGGGGAGCACTACCAGCGCAGGCAGTGCGCGCGCGAGCGGGTGGTTGGCGCCACCGTCAAAATCCAGCGTGGCACAGACAAAATCCGAGCCCTCGGCCGGCGCGTTGTGGAAGTCGTGCGCGAGGGGCCGCGGATAGAACAACAGGGTCGGCTCATGGACCTCGATCCTACGCGGAGCGCCGTTTTTCGGGCGGTGTGTCACGACCATGCTGCCGCGGCGCAGAACGTGCAGGAAGCCGCGGCCCGGCTCGGCCGCGAACCGCGTCAGCCCGCACAACGGACCGTTGTGGAACAGGTGTGCCCGCACGTGAAACCGCTCCAGCAGGGTAGACAGCCGATCAACAGGGGCAGGCATACAGGCCTCGCAATGGACGAAATGGATCGTTTTCTGGATCAAAAGCATCGAATGGTACCAATTTGGACATGACACTGTCGGCGTGCAGCGACACACACCTCACCCACCAGGCACCCACGAAGGAGAAGTCCATGTCCGGCAGCGCACAAACCGTCTCGGCTATTCCCGGCTACAGCTTCGGCCAGAGTTCGTTGGCCAAGGCACCGTACTCGCTGCAAGACCTGGAGGCCCTGCAGAAAACCATGCTCTTCACCGAGGAGGATGTGCGCTACCTGCGCATGAGCAAGCCCATCCTGGCCGATCAGACGGAGGACGTCCTCGATATCTGGTACGGCTTCGTGGCGTCGACGCCGCACCTCGTGCACTACTTCCGCAACAACGCGACCGGCACGCCCGATGCCGCCTATCTGGGCAACGTGCGCAAGCGCTTCGGCCAGTGGATCCTGGACACGGCCGACGCCAACTACGACCAGGCCTGGCTCGACTATCAGAACGAGATTGGCCTGCGACACACCGAGCCGAAGAAGAACGCGACGGACCGCGCCGACAGCGTGCCGTCCGTGAACTTCCGCTACCTGTCGGCGCTGACGATCCCCCTCACGACAACGCTCAAGCCGTTCCTGGCCAAGAAGGGCGCATCCGCGGCTGACGTCGAGAAGATGCACGCGGCCTGGGTAAAGTCGGTCCTTCTGCAGAGCATTCTCTGGAGCTATCCGTATGTGCGCGATGGCAAGTTCTAACCTGGACATCGCCCCTCCCCTGCAGGTCAGCGAGTGGTTGAACACGCCGCAGCCGATCAGCCTTGCGCCGCTTCGCGGCCGTGTGGTCGTGTTGCATGCGTTTCAGATGCTGTGCCCAGCATGTGTCGCGCATGGCTTGCCGCCAGCCGCATCCGCGGCGCCTTTCCTGAGCATGAGGTGGCAGTGATGGGCCTGCACACCGTCTTCGAGCACCATGCGGTGATGCGCGCCGATGCCTTGCGTGTGTTCGTCCGCGAGTACCGCCTTGCCTTCCCGATCGACATCGACCAGCGTTCGGAGCATGGGGTCATTCCGCTGACCATGCAGGCCTTCGGGCTGCGCGGCACGCCGAGTCTCGTGCTGCTGGATCGCCAGGGCCGGCTGCGCCTGAATCACTTCGGACAGCTCGACGATCTGCGCGTCGGTGCACTGCTCGGTCAACTGGTGGTCGAGCGCACCGAACAGGCTGCGGGTGATGCAGGCGACCTGGAGTCTCATGTGCATCGCCACGCGCGCGACCGAAGACACGCAAACCCGTCCGAACCTTGACGTGCTCTCACACGGCCCGTCTCCGATCCCACGCGTGCCCTCGCGTGCGGTTGACCCCTTCTGTTCCCTGCGCGCATACCGATATTGCCGCGTAGCATGGGTCCACGCAGGCGATTTGAGCGCGAGTTCCGATACGAAGTAGAACCCACCAACAACGGAGGAAAACATGGCATTCATCGAGAAATTCACCCACCAACCCGCCTTCCTCGCGTTCGAGCCAACCCCAGGCCGAACTGCGCAAGAGATCGAGAACCGCTACGGAACCCCCATCGGTATCGTGGGTGGCTACGACCCGGCAACCGGCACGCTCACGGCCATGTGCTACAGCGACAGCGTCGCCCTGCACGTCTATCTCGACAGCATCACCGGTGCAATCGAAAACGGGTTGGTCGATGACCGCCGCTGGCCTCGCCAACTCTTCGCCTCGAACGACGACTTCACGGGCTTCGTGGCAAAGCTGCGAACCCTTGACGGCCTCCGGTTCCACGACAGGTGGGCCACGGCCCTTGCTCTCATCACGAACGAGCTCACCTACGATCTCAACGACCCCGCGAAGTTTGCCCAGGTCCTCGCGGACGACGCGGAGGGAGCGTTTTTAAACGCAGCGCCTGTACAAAGTAGTCGGCCCTGACATGTTCGTTTGAAGACCTTCAAGCAGCCGCAGGCGGTGTGGACCCGTGGAGGTGATGCAGACGAGTACGCGCACCGAGACCTGTTCGGTGGTCCATGCGCTACCAGGCACAGTGACCCGTCCTGAACCAAGTTGACACCGGGACGGCAAAACAAAGCCGGGACAGCCCGGCCAATGACGCCCGATGCACCGCATCAGGCGTTTGCATTTGGAGCGATGAATGAGGTCGTTCGTGGCTGTAGAGCACCGACTGCCCTACCTTGAGCCAAGCCTACTCCAGATTGGCGGGGCGTTGCAACAGGGACTCGCGGACTTGAGGTGCCGTTGAGCCGCTCGGCCAGGGCGTTCTGGTAGCAGTCTGGAGTGCTCCCCGCATCTGCGGACACCATGTCACCCTTGGTTTAAAGAATGCCTCGAACGCCGGAACTCGCGAGGCGAGCGGTATTTCAAGGCACTGTGAGGATGATGTTCGTTGTAGTGCTCGAAGGCAAGTGCCAGATTCAGTATCGTCGTGCGCGCATCGGGCTTGGGCATGAAGGCGACGTAGTCGCGCTTCATGGTCTTGACGAATGACTCGGCCATGCCGTTGCTCTGCGGCGAGCACACTGGTGCCGTCAAGGGCCGTAGCCCGATGTACAACGCAAAGGAGCGGGTGCGCTCGGCAATGTACGGCGAGCCATTGTCGGTCAGCCACTCGATGGGCGCGTTGGGCAATGTCTAGTTGAAGCGATGCTCAACGGCAGCGAGCATCACGTCGAGCACGATGTCGCCCGTCTGCGCGCCGGTGGTGGCCACCCAGCTCATTGCCTCACGGTCGCAGCAGTCCAGGTCGAACGTTGCGCGCACGGGCTCGCCGTTGTCGCACCTGAATTCGGAAGCCACCGGAACACCAGCGCTGATCGCTCGTGTCGACTGCCACGCGACCTTCATGACGATGCTGCGAACGCGGGGGCGTTGGCCGATGTGCCAGCAGTAGCCCACCTGAGCTAGGCGTGTTAACACCAATTCCAAAAACAGCAGGTTGCCAAGAAACTGCGGGTATGGAAATCACACCTGAACAGTTCTCGCGTATCGAACATTGCTTGCCCCTGCAACGCGGCAATCTCGGCCAGAGCAATCTGCAAGTAGTCAACGCCATGCTGTATGGCGCCGAGCACGGCTGCAAATGACGCGGATTGCCCAAGCGGTTTGGTAACTGGCACATCATCTACACGCGCATGCGTCGCTGGACCAAGGCGGGCGTGCTGGACAAGATGTTTGAAGCGCTGGAACGCGAGCAGGTTACCTTTGCTTCTATATTCATGCAAAACCACGAAAACCATTCCGAGGGACGCCCGCCGAAAAGCAGCGTTTTGGTGGTCGACGATCACCCGATCAACCGGCTCCTCATGAACTCGATGCTGACCAAGGACGGGTGGCTGGTGGTGGACGCAGAAAGCGCGGATGACGCGATGCTGTCGCTGATCCGTGGGCTCAGACCCCGGGTGATCTTCATGGACGTCCGCATGCCCACGGTTGACGGCATAACCGCGGCCAGAAGAATTCGGAAATGGGAGGAGCGCATGAATTTGCCGAGTGTTCCCATCATTGCGCTCACAGCAGATACCCTTGACGAAACACGGGCACGCGCCACCGAAGCAGGGATGAACGGCTATTTGACCAAACCCATGTCGATGGACCAGCTCCGCTCGGTTCTCTCTACCTTGCCCCCGCCCTGAGAATGGCGTGGAGAGGTCATGCCGTCGCGCACGCCATCTCGCACACTCGCGACATTACCCCGACGGCTTGTACGGCTCAAGCGTCTTCCAGCCAGACTGACTTCAACTCTTCGTCCAATTTACCTAGCAATTGAATGATCGAGTGAACCGATTTCCGCGCGTTGTCCAACTCGCCTTTTGCGAGGAAGCATTCGATTTCAGCCAATTGTTCCGCCGGCATGAAGGCACACAACATCCCGCAGCACCCCTTCATCTGGTGAACGTAGTCGCCGAGGCCACTCCAATCTTGACCAGACACGGCCTCGGAAACCTTTCCCTTCCAACTAGGCAACAACCCCACAAACACCAAAGCGGCCTTCCGAAAGGTCGGTAAATTGCCGACCTGCCGCTGAAATCGATCCATATCAACCAAACGTGGGTTGTTCATTTCGCACCCCGGGGCGGTTCTTGGCTGTGAAACCGGTCAACAAAATTCTGTGTTGACCGGGTCGAACTGACTTGAAATGTCGGTGTGGGGAGCCGTCCAAGAACATCGCTCAGCCTCTCACTCTGTTCGCACGGAGCATTTTTTGGATGGTGCGCCGAACGCTTTTGAAGCTCACCCGGGGGTGAGTGCGCCCGCAGGCAGCGGTCCTCGGGGCCACCACCGGGCTGCGAACTGGCCCTCGCCACCCAAAAATCGCTCTGAGAAGGCGCCCACCTGACACTTCGCACCTCAGCACTCCTCACACCGAGTGAAGCCCAAGCCGTCGCTTCAGTTTTCCGACGCCCGAAAATCCTTATAGGCCGAATTGACGGCGACCAACCACAAGGCCGACATGAAGCCATGCAGCCACTGCATGTCCAGGGGCTTCCGCATGAGAATGACATTTCTCGGCAGCCCGCCTCGCTTATTGATCTCGTCTTCCGTCATGGCGGTGACGGCAATGACGTGCAGTAGATCAAACTGCGGATTCGATCTCAGTTTGATGATGAAATCAAAACCGTCCACCTCTGGCATACGGAGATCCGTCAACAGGACATGGGGGCGCAGCGTGTTGATGTTCATCAAGGCCTCGATGGCCGACGAGATGGCCACGCACTTGACGCCCAGGTTCCAGCTGGTGGTGACGTCCTCGATGAGGGTCAGGAAGACGGGATCGTCATCCACCACGAGCATTCGAATCAGGTCACCTGATGGCGTCTGGATGGCGGTCAGGCCGTTCTCGCGTTGGTATTTCCGGATGGAGTCCAGCGATATCCGCCTGTGGCCTCCCTTGGTCTTCCAGGCTTGAAGCTCGCCCTTTTCCACCAGGGACTGCACAGTTCCCACCGACATCCCCAGCAACTTCGCTGCATGAAAGGTGCCGCAAACGCCCGTTGTTGAGTCATCCAAGGCTGATGAATTCATGTCGCTTTGTCAGTTTTGGAAATGGAACGCGATTTTATGCCAAGCCAATCAATTGGGAGGCTCGCCTTTCACTTTCAGAATGAGGCCGAAGGGCGCCCCTCCCTTCGGCGGTCGCGCGATGGCCGCTTCTGAGCCCCAAGGCCGCCAAGGTGACCGGCTGCCGACTGCGGCGGTGCCCGTCATTTCTCGGTTACCGAGACGAGGGGCTCGGTCCATGCCAGCGCCTAACCGGGTTCGGCGTAAGGCGCATAGAGCCTCCATTCACCACAGAGGTAAGGCCGTGTTCGGCCCGGTACACCAGCCGATGCGGCGGCCCCGTAGTAGATGCCCTTGTCGTCGGCGAACTGGGCGCGGTAAGGGGCACTTGGCAGCTCCAGCACAACGCCCGGGGAAATCTTTCAAAAGCCCGTGGGAAGCGAGCGCACACCTGGACTGGTAATGGCGACCAGTTGCGCGGACTTGAGGGAGCCCACGGTGGATATGCGCAGGTTGCCCGAGCCCGTGCTCACGCGGCTCAGCGCCTTGGCCGTCAAGCGCGTGAGCTGGATGGCTCCGGTGGTGGCCTGGGCTTCCACGCTGGTGCCGTAGACCGCGTAGCTCGCCGTGGTGCCGAAGCTCCACGCCTTAGTGGCGTGCAGGGTGAGGCCGCTGGCGGCCTTGAGGGCCCCGAAGTTCAGGCCCCTCCGGTGCTGGTGGCGCTCAAGCTCCCATCTGCGGAGGTGATGGCGCCCACCCGCGACACGGCAACGGGCCGCAGCCTGCTGCGCTCCACCTGGCGACTGGGCGGCTACGACAACAGGGCTTCGGCGACCTCGAGTTCGCGGGCGCCCACCAGCTCGCCGTGGGCCACAGCCACCAGCCCCCCCAGCGAGCACCTGCAGATTGGCGGCTCCGACACGGTGCGTGGGCACGACTCAGGCGCGCTCAGCGTGCAAGCGAGGCGATGCCAGTCCAACTGGAACTTCGGCGTCGAGGCTTGCGGAACGAAGGCCTTGGCCTGGAAACCTACGCATCCTGGGATCAGGACCGCAGGCCGACTGGCCAGCATCAGCCTGGACTTGGTGGGCACACGCCAGCCCCCCAGCAAGAGCTCACGACACCGCTTCACCGCGCGCCAAGTGGCGAGCTGGTGATATCAGGCGCTGCGCGCCCCGGTCAGCAGAAAAAATTCACAAAAATGTTAGATTAAATTCGAAAAAATGTTATTTATATTTTTTGACATTTTTATCAACTAATATCGGTGACTCCTCAGCAAACCCCAGGCCCCCTTGCGATGCGGCATCGGCTCACCACCGACGCCCCCGTCTCCGCCAAGACCGCCCCATGGAACAAGACCTCGACGTCGACCGCCAAGCCGTGCCCTGCAGCCCACCAGAAAAGGTGCTGCTGATCGGCTCGCCGGGGGCGCAACTGAGCGCCTTGCAGCGCCGGTTCAGCGCCGATGCCCGGCCCACTCGGGTGATCGATCCGTTCCTGGAGGTCTTTTCGCCCATGACGGCGCTGCTCATGGTCGAAGAGCAGTTGGAGGTGTTCCAGCCCCGGCAGGTGGTGATTTGCCCGGGGGCCCCGCCCTCTTTTCAACACCGGCTGATCCACCCGGCCCAAGTGCTGCAAGCCCATCTGCTGGTGCCGGCGCAGGCCATTGACCTGGCCATGCGCGCTGGCGTTCGCGAGCTGTTGTTCGTGGGGTCGATGGACGTGTATCCGGGTGGGGCCATGGGGCCCAACGCAGAAGAAGACCTGATGATGGCCCGCCCGGCACCGACAAGCCTGGACTTGGCTGCGGCCCACACCGCCTGCTTGCGGCTGTGCGAGGCTTACAGCGCACAACACGGCCCCAGCCGGGGCATCGACTACCGGTCCTTGGTCGTCGGCGATACCTTTGGCCCGGGTGACACGTTCGATTCCGCCTCGGCCGGCACGGTCCCCGACCTGATCGCGCGCATTCACCGAGCGCACGAACTCGACCACCCCAGTGTCGACCTCAGGGGCAGCGGCGAACAGCGCCGAGACTGGCTGTATGGCGGCGACTTCGCCAATGCCTGCCTGCACGTCATGGCCATGCCCTCGGCCACCTACTTGCGCCATACCCGAGCGGGCTGGCGCCACTTCAACGCGGGCAGCAGTGGGTCGCTGACAGTGGGCGAAATGGCCTGCGCCATCGCACGGGAGATTGGCTACCGGGGTCAGATCCGACCGGGCAAGGACGACAGCGCCAGCGGCCCCCACCAGCAGTTGGACGCCCATCGCCTGCGCCTGACGGGCTGGCGACCGAGCACCGCCCTGGAGGATGGCATTCGCCGAACCATTCGGGCCTACCTGCAGACCCTGCCGCGACCCGTGAGGCGCCCGGCGGGGCCCGCGCACCGACTTCGCAAAAACCCACAGGCATGATCGCCATGAACGCACTCTGCACCATTGCGCCCAGGGGTTGTCAGCCTTCCCAGCGCATCGCCGTCCTGCACGCCGGCCCAGTGGGCCTGGCCACCGCCATCTTGCTGGCCAGGCGACACCGGGTGGTGGTCTTCGACGCCCACCCGGAGCGGGCACACACCATCAACGCCGGGTGCTCGCCGCTGGATGAACCAGAGCTGACGGCCCACCTGCAACGCGAAGCGCTGAAGCTGCGGGCCACCACCTGCCTGGAGGATGCGATCGAGCACGCCGACTGCGTGATTGTGACCACCCCCACGCGCTACGACCCCTTGTTCAGGTCAGTCAACACCCGGGATCTCGATGACCACCTGGAGGCCGTGCACCGCCTCAACCCGCAGGCCCTGGTGGTGATCTCATCGAATCTGCCGGTGGGCTACACCGACCGCTCGTTGGCTCACGCCAAGGACCGCGTCCCCATCGTGGCCCCTGTTGTGCTTCAACCGGGCAACGCCTTGCATGACCGCTGCCACCCCAAGCGCCTGGTGATGGGCGAGCGCTCCATCAGGGCAGCCAAGTTCGCCTGGATGCTGCGGGACTGCCTGGGAGGCCGCTCACTGTCGGTCGTGTTCACGGATGCCACTGAGGCCGAAGCCATTTACCTCTTCGAGCACAAACGCCTGCTGCAAGGCGGCGAGCTGTCTTACTCGGAAGTGGCCCGCTACGCCACCCGCCACGGCCTTGATCTGGGACAGCTACTGGAAGGCCTGGACCTGGACGGCCTGCCCGAACTGACTGCACACCCCTCCGCCATCCATTGGGCGCGGCTGGTGGTCGACGCCGCAGTGGCGGCCTGACAACGCGCTGGTGTGCCTTTTCACCCGGACTTCCACCTCCCACCATGCTCCGCAACGTCCTGCTGATCTCCCGTTACGACACCTGCCGTGGCCCGCTGGCCGCAGCGATGTTGAGGCAAGCCATCCCGCAGCTCAGCGTGGCATCGGCCGGGCTGGACGCGCTGCCCGGCAGCCCTGCCTGCGCAGTCGCCAGTCGGTGGGCCCAGGCACAGGCTTTGAACCTGCAGATGCATCGGGCGCAGACCGTCGACATCACCTTGTGCCAGCGCGCGGATCTGGTGCTGACCATGAATTGGCCCGAGCACACCCGCCTCAAGAGCGACTTCCCCAGCATCCAGGGACACGCGTTCCTGCTGGGAAATTTCCGGCTGCTCGAAATGCCCTTCTTGGAAGCAGATGCGCAGGAAGACCTCGAGCCACTGGCAAACGATTTGCGCAACGCCGTGATCGACTGGGTCCAGTGCCTGCGACACGTCGTCCAAGGGTCAGCGCCGCAGTGGGCGCCCTCCCGGATCTCTAGTGCCTCCGCCCAAGCTTGCTGAGACCGGAGTCATCCTCATGATCCAAGCCGCCGAGCGAATCGTCATCACACGGTCCCAGCACATGGTGGGAGCGGCCATTGCGCGGCAACTCATGCGCCTGGGCCACCCTCGACGGCACATCCTCAACCCGGACACACCCGACTCACGCCCAGCGGCCGACCTGGCATCCTTCTTCGAGCGCGAACGCCCCGATCAGGCCTACCTCGTCGCGGCCACCCTGCACCAGCCCGAGTCGGCCCATGACGCTTCGGCCGGCCCCATCGCCCAGGGCTTGACACAAGACCTGAACACCATCGAGGCGGCGTTTCACGCCGGCGTGAAGAAGCTGATGTACGTCTGCGACGCCCGCTGCTATCCCCCGGCGGCGATTCCCCCCATCGCAGAAGAAGGGATGGGCAGCGGACTGCACGACCGGCAACACGGGCAGATCGGGCTGTCCCAATTCACGGGGCTGCGCCTGTGCGAAGCCATCACACGCCAATACGGTGCCCAGCTCGGCATGGACTACCGCGGCGCGATCTTGTGCCAGGTGTACGGCCCCGGCGACCGCTACGACAGCGCGCCTGCCTGCGCCATGCTGCCAAGCCCGGTCGCGTCCTTGATCGCGCAGGTCCACTGGGCACAGGCCAAGGGGCAGACCAGCCTCACGCTGGCCGCTAGTCAGGCCCTAACGGTGGAGTTGCTCTTTGTAGACGACGCGGCAGAGGCCCTGGTGCACGCCATGGAGCTGCCCCGCCACGCCCTCGACGGCGTGGTGCACAACGAGTTTCCCCACATCAACATCGGCGCCTCTCGCGACATCGGCATGGCAGAACTCGCGCAGCGCATTGCCGAGGTGCTCGGCTACCACGGGCAACTTCACCTGAGCACGCCAACGGCTGCTCCCACCTCCCGCCGGGTGCTCAGCAGCCAACGCATTCAATCCCTGGGGTGGCAACCCTTCATGGCCCTGGGCTACGGCCTGGAGTTGGCCTGCATGGACTTCCATGTCCACCATGCCCCGCGCCTGGACCTCACGGCGGAACCACCCTGCACCCGCCTGCACACCCTCACATGAACCCCAGTCCCCGCCCCTTCAAACTCGTCTGCGCCACGCTGCTGGGCTGCCTCGCCTTCTGCGCTCAAGCCAAAGACTGGGCGTTGACCGACGTGCTCCAGGAAGCCAGGCGCAACCATCCATCGGTGAAGATTCGCCAAAGTGAAATGCGCGCAGCCACCTTGGATCTGCAGACCGCCCGCTGGGGCCGCTACCCCAGCCTGAGCACCGAGATCGTCGCCGCCAAGGGCGCTGACCAGTCGGTGGCGCGTGTTCAGCAACCGCTGTGGACGGGGGGACGGCTCACCAGCCAGATCGCCCTGGCCGAAGCCAACGTGACCGCTTCGCAGGCCACGCTGTCGGAAGCGCAACAGGCCATCGTGCTCGAAGCTGGCCAGGCCTTCTTCGAGAGCCTTCGCTTCAACGCACGGCTGCAGGCCGCCCAGGCTAACGAGGCCGAGCACCGACGCCTGCTGGATGTCATCGAGCGGCGGGTCAAGGCGGAGGTGAGCCCATCCACCGACGCCACCCAGGCCCGGGCACGGCTGCAACAGGCGATCTCGGAGCGCCTGCAGTTCGAGCGCCAGCTCGAGACCCTGCGCTCCAACCTGCAGCAGATCGTCGGCGCCCAGGTTGAGCAGTTGAAAATGCCGCGCTCCGTGGTGCTGGGCGACTGGCCGCTGGACCGCCTGCGGGAGGCGGCCTGGACGCACTCTCCGCAACGCGCTCGCTTGCAGGCGCAGATCGAAGCCAGCCAGGCGCAGATCGACACGGCCAAGTCGGCCCTGATGCCCCAGGTCAACCTCGGCTACGACCTCAAGCTCGGCCGACTGTCGCAGGGGGAGGACAGGGGGCGCGTGTTTCTGGGCGTGTCGCTGCAAACCGGGGCGGGTCTGTCCAGCCTCTCGGCGGTGGAGACCGCGGTGGCGCGCCAGCAAGCCTCGCGGGACGCGCTCGAACAGCACCAACGGGAATTGGAGCAATCGGTGCGCACCAGTTGGAACGAACTGGGCTCGCTCATGACCCAGCTCGAACCGGCCCGCTCCCTGCTGGGTGCCGCCGACGAGGTGGTGGAGTCTTACCTGCGCCAGTTCCAGGTGGGCCGCAAATCCTGGCTGGACGTGCTCAACGCCCAGCGCGAAAAAACCAACGCCCGTTACACCCTGGCCGACATCGAAGCCCCCTTGCTGCTCGCCAAGCTGCGCCTGATGGTGCTGGCCGGCGTGCTGCAGCCCGACCACATGGCCGACACGATTCATGACTGATCTCCACACCGCTGCGCCCTCGGCCTCTCACCTCGGCCCAAGCGCCCCAGCCACACCTGAGCCGCCTACCGCGGCCGCCTCTCCCGCCTGCGCGACCCTGCTGTCTCGCCTGGCCGCGCTGCTGGGGCAAGCCGTTCCGGTGCACCGCTTCTCCATGCAGCTCAAGACCACCGGTGGCGTGGATCTGTCCACGCTGGAGCTGACGCAACAGGCCGGGGAAATGTGGATTGGCCGCTTCCCAGGGGCAGACGTTCGCACCTTGTCGCCGGAGCAGCTTCTGCCTGGGCACTTCCCCTTGCTGTGGGTCTCGCGCTGCGGCGAGCAGGTGCTGCTGCTGCGCGGCCAGCTCTCATCTGGCGCGTTGAGCGCCGAGAACCCAGATGGCCGCACCCAGGAGCTCAGCGCCTCTGCGGCCAAGGCGGGGCAGTTCCTGTCCCTTCGGCCACTGCCCGAATCGACCGGAACCCAGCACGAGGGCGCGCCGCGCACAGCCACCGAGTGGTTTTCCCATGCCCTGCGCAAGCACCGCCGCATCTTTGTGGAAGCGATGCTGGCCACGTTCATCATCAGCGCCGTGGGCTTGACCTCATCGCTCTACTCGATGCAGGTGTACGACCGGGTCGTGCCCACCAAGGGTTACGCCACCTTGTGGGTGCTCACCGCTGGCGCGCTCATGGCCATCGTGCTCGAGTTCATGATGAAGCAGGTGCGCTCCCACATGGTCGACCGCGCCTCCAAGGCCATTGACATGGAACTCTCGGGTGTCTTCTTCGGCAAGGCAATGGACATCCGTATGGACGCCCGGCCCGCTACCGTGGGCACGTTCGCCTCACAGATTCGGCACTTCGAATCGGTGCGCCAGTTCATGACCACATCAACCTTGTTCATCTTGGCCGACGCCCCCTTCGCCGTGTTCTTCGTGGGCGTCATAGCCTTGATCGCCGGTCCGGTGGCCATCGTTCCGATGGCCATGATTCCGATTGGCATGCTGGTGGGCTTTCTCTTTCTCAAGCCCATTGAGCGACTCAGCGGCGCCAACATGCGAGAGTCCAACCGCAAAAACGGACTGCTGATCGAGGCCATCGACGGCATCGAATCGATCAAGGCCTCTGCTGGCGAGTGGAAGATGCTGGAGCGCTACCAGGCAATGAGCACCTCCATGGCCGACAACGAGTTGCAGTTGCGGGCCCTCACCAGCCGGGGCACCAACATGGCCCAGGTCATTCAGCAACTGAGCTATGTGGGCTTGATTGCGTCAGGCGCCTACGCCATCACCGCAGGCGACCTCACCATGGGGGGCCTGATCGCCTGCTCCATCATAAGCGGCCGGGCGCTGGCGCCCATGGCACAGATCCCGCAACTCATCATCCAGTGGAAGAACGCCCAGATCGCGCTGAAGGCGCTGGACGCCATCATGGCCATGCCCAGCGACCGCGAAGCCTCACAGCGCCTGGTCGTTCCCGAGACCTGCGAGGGCCTCCTGCGACTGGACAAGGTCGCGTTCCACTACAACCCTCAACAACCGGTGCTCACCGTCCCGGCGCTGGAGATTCGGCCGGGCGAGCGCATCGCCGTCATTGGCTCGGTGGGCTCCGGCAAGACCACGCTCATCAAGCTGCTTTCGGGCCTGTACCACCCCCGAGAAGGACAGATCTTTCTGGATGGTGTGGACGTACAGCACCTAGCGCCCGAGTACGTGCGCGAGCACATCGGCTACCTGCCGCAAGACGTTCGCTTGTTCAACGGTACCTTGCGAGAAAACCTCACCCTGGGCCTGCCCACGCCCAGCGACGCCACCATCCTGGCGGCCTGCCAACTCACCGGGCTGGACCTGGTGGTGCAGACCCACCCCAAGGGACTGGAACTGGAGATTTCGGAAGGTGGTCGGGGCCTCTCGGGCGGACAGCGCCAACTGGTGGGCCTGACGCGTATGCTCATCGCGCGGCCCAAACTTCTTCTGCTCGACGAGCCCACCGCGTCGATGGATGCGCAACTCGAAGCCACGGTGATGCGCCATCTCTTCGAAGAAATCTCGCCCGACTCGGCGCTGGTGGTGGTGACCCACAAACCCGCCGTGCTGCCGCGGGTGAACCGCCTCATCGTGGTGGACCGCGGCCGCATCTTGCTCGACGGCCCCCGCGAGGCCGTCATTGACAAACTTCGCCAGCTGCAAACCGGCGCCCCCCCGCGCGCCCCCGCCCCTGTCCGAGCGGGCGCAAGCACAGCTCAGGCGCCTCAAGTGCGCCCATCGCCGGCCGCAACGCCCTCTGTGCGTGAGACGAGCGCGACCTAACGAAATTCCACTCCATGCAAGACCTATCCCACAAAACCGCCAAGCGCTTCTTGTCCGACGAACTGCGCCAGCCTCGGCAGCTGATGTGGATAACCGCTCTCACCCTGGGCTGCTTCCTGGCCTGGGCCCACTGGGCAGAAATCGACGAGGTCACCCGCGCCCAGGGCGCGGTGATCGCCAGTTCGCGCACACAACTCATTCAATCGCCAGAAGGCGGTGTGCTGCAGGAGATGCTCGTCAAGGAAGGTGATGTGGTCGAGCCCCGGCAGATCCTCGCGCAATTGGAGAAGACACGGACCCAGACGGCATTCCTGGAAACGCGCGCGAAGGCCGCCAGCCTGTCTGCCGCCCGGGCCCGCCTGCACGCCGAGGTATTCGGCGGCATGCCCAGCTTCCCGGCCGAGTTGCGCAGGAACTACCCTGATCTGGTGGAGAACCAACTCTCGCTGCTCAGCAAGCGCCGGGCCGCGCTCAACGAAGAAGCCGACGCCATCGTCAAGATGACGACGCTGGTGCAGCAAGAGCTGGACATGAACCTGCCGCTGGTGGCCTCGGGCGACGTGAGCCGCACCGAAATCCTGCGGCTACAGCGCCAGATCGCCGACATGAAATCGCAGATCACCAACAAGCGCAACAAGTACTTCCAGGACTCGCAGGCTGAACTGAGCAAGGTGCAAGAAGACCTGCTGGGCGTCGAACAGTCGCTGGCACAGCGCCGCGATGCACTGGAGCAAACCGAACTGCGTGCCCCCGTGCGCGGCGTGGTGAAGAACGTGCGCATCACCACCCTGGGCGGCGTGATACGCCCCGGCGAAGAGGTGATGCAAATCGTGCCACTGGAAGATGACTTGCTTGTCGAAGCCAAGCTGCGCCCCGCCGACATTGCATTCATCAAACCCGGGCTGGAGGCCCGCGTGAAGATCGACGCCTACGACTACACCATTTACGGCGACCTGCCCGGCAAGCTCGACTTCATCAGCGCCGACACCCTCACCGAAGACCTCAAGCAGGGCGAGCAGCCCTACTACCGCATGCGCGTGCGCACCACCGGCCGGCAGTTCAGCGGTCGCTCCCAGGCCAGCCTAGACATCCTGCCTGGCATGACCGCCACCGTGGAGGTGATGACCGGCCGCAAGACCGTGCTGCAGTACCTCACCAAACCGATCGTGAAGACGATGAGCGAGTCGCTGGCGGAGCGCTGAGGCCGGCACGCCTCCGCTCGGCGCAGGCACAAATCCTGATCTGAGCCAACAGCCGGTTGAAGGGGCGTGATCGGTCTGCTCGCACCGGGCGCACACAGTCATTCAGCAATTCAATATCATAAATATGACAAATACGTCATAACTGATAAAATAGCTCCACCACCGATTTGTGGCATGGGAGGCCGAGCCGGCCTCTGATACCAACCCGCCTGAGCCTCTGGGACGCGAGGATTCAGTCTTTGGCCATTTTCCTGATGTGACCTGAATGGACGCCATGATCGATTTTGTTGACGACCTCAAAGTTCCCGTATTGACCAAGTCCGCACTGGCGTGCTTGCTAGTGGATCAGATGAGCATCAACGGCCGGGAAGCTCGCGAGCTGGTCGAGCTCTTTTTTGACTTGATTCTGGAGCGTCTGTCCAAAGGCGAGGACGTGAAGCTCGCAGGGTTCGGGAACTTTGAAGTCCACCAAAAGATGGCTCGCCCAGGGCGCAATCCAAGGACAGGGGAAAGTGTGGAGGTCTCACCTCGTCAGATTGTCAGGTTTTCTACCGGGCCGAAGTTCAAGCGGCAGATGATGGACAAACGGTCACCGCGAACTCGAACAGCTCCGGAAAAGCTCGACCTCTTCATTGCTTCTCCTTGCGCCTCTTCGAGCATGCCAGAAAGCAGCCTTACCTCTGGAAAAGTCCGGGGGTCGGGGGAGAGGTCCAGGAGATAGGCATGACAAGAAGCCCGAAGGAGCTTCACGGACGAGTTCAAACGTGAGGCAGTGAACCTGCGCAAGCAGCCTGGCGCAACCGTTGCGCGCCCGGGACTTGGGTTTTCAGACCTGCGTGCTCAGGCTTTGGTTCACTCAGGCGCGCTGTGGGGTGTTGGACCTCAGATCGAGCCGGCTTCTTCGCAGTGAGGAATCACGGAGGTGGGGCGGTTGCAACGCGACGTGCGTCGCGTGACCACGGAGCGCGACATCCCAAAAAAGCGCTCGGCTACTTTGCCAAGGACCCGCAGTGAAGTTCGGCGTCATCTCGCGGCTCGTAGCGTCTGGCCCACCCGCACCATGCGCCGGGTTCTGGCGGTCTCCCACAGCGGCTTCTACGCATGGATGGGCAGAGCGCCCAGCCAGCGCAGCCAAGACGACTCCAGGCCCATACCC
>NZ_JBWKZH010000092.1:0-18664 GCF_059424305.1 Hydrogenophaga sp. GW456-12-10-14-TSB4
GCCCAAGACAGAGATCGCCCCACCCCGCGCCACGCGCCGCGAATGGGTGGCGCTGGGCGTGATCGCCCTGCCGTGCCTGGTCTACGCCATGGACCTCACGGTCCTCAACCTGGCCCTGCCCGCGATCAGCGCCGACCTGCGTCCTTCGGCCTCGCAGTTGCTCTGGATCATCGACATCTACGGCTTCATGGTCGCCGGCCTGCTGATCACCATGGGCACGCTGGGCGACAAGATCGGGCGGCGGCGCCTCCTGATGATCGGCGCAGTGGCGTTCGCGGCGGCCTCGGTGGCGGCCGCGCTGTCCACCACCGCGCACGCCCTCATCGCCACGCGCGCGCTGCTGGGCATCGCGGGCGCCACGCTGGCCCCCTCCACGCTCTCGCTCATCTCCAACATGTTCCGCGACGAACGCGAGCGGCGCGTCGCCATCGGCATCTGGATCTCGAGCTACTCGGTGGGTGGCGCGATCGGCCCGCTGGTGGGCGGCGTGATCCTGCAGTACTTCGCCTGGCCCGCGATCTTCTGGGCCGCGGTGCCGGTGATGTTGCTGCTGCTGGCGGTGGGCCCCTTCCTGCTGCCCGAGTACCGCGAACCCGAGGCCGGCCGGCTCGACCTGGGCAGCGTGGCGCTCTCGCTCACCGCCGTGCTCGGCGGCGTGTTCGCGCTCAAGCAGGCGGCCGAAGGCCATGTGAACGCGCCGACCTGGGTGGCCGCGGCGCTCGGCCTCGCGGCGGGCGTGGCCTTCGTGCGCCGCCAGCGCCGCATCGCCTACCCGCTGCTCGACCTGCGGCTGTTCGGCCAGCCGCGCTTCGCGGCTGCCATCTGCACCTACGCCCTGTCCTCGTTCGCGATGTTCGGCGTCTACATCTTTGTTTCGCAGCACCTGCAGCTCGTGCTGGGCCTCTCGCCGCTGGTGGCCGGCCTGTGCACCGTGCCCTGGGCCCTGTCGTTCGTGGTCGGCTCGATGCTGACCCCGGCCATCGCGCAACGGTACTCGGCGCCCCGGACCATGGTGACCGGGCTGGCGGTGTCTGCCATCGGCTTTGCCGGCGTGGCGCTGGTCGACGGCACCCACGGCCTGGTGGCGCTGGTGGCGGGCATGACGCTCATGGGCATCGGCATGGCGCCGGTGTTCACCCTGGGCAACGACATCGTGATCAGCTCGGCGCCACCCGAGCGCGCGGGCGCGGCCTCGGCCCTGTCGGAAACCAGCGCGGAGCTGTCCGGGGCCCTGGGCATCGCGGTGTTCGGCAGCCTCGCCACAGGCCTCTACCGCGCTGGCATGGCCGGTCAGCTGCCGGCGGGCCTGGCTTCGGATGCGGTGGCGGAAGCCTCGACCCTGGGCGGCGCGCTGCGGGTCGCCGAAAGCCTGCCCGCGCCGCTGGCCGAGGCCCTGGGGCTGGCCGCGCGCACGGCCTTCGTCGACGGGCTGCAGGCCGCCGCGGTGCTGGGCACCGGCATCATGGTGGCCAGCGGCCTGCTGGCGTGGCGCATGCTGCGCACACCCCGGCCGCTCTGACGCGAGAGCTCAGTCTTCGCTGTCGTCGGCAGGAGCGCCCTTCACCACGCGCCGCACCACCTCGGCACCGAAGCCGCGCGTGAGCAGGAAGCGCATCTGCCGGGCGCGCTCGGGCGCATCGGCCGGCGGCCCGCTGAAGCGCTTGCGCCAGACCTCGCGGGCCCGGGCTTCTTCCGAGCCCTGCAGACCGGCCACCGCCTCGGCCACCGCCTGCGGGTCCAGCCCCTTGGCCTGCAGCTCCTGGCGCACGCGAGATGCGCCCAGACGGGCCGAGCGCCGGTGCAATACCGACTCCAGCACGCGCTGCTCGTTGATGAAGCCCTTGGCCTCCAACTCGTCCAGCGCCTTCGCCAATTCGCCAGGCTCGGTTTCGTGCGCGCTCAGCTTGCGCTGCAGCTCGGCGCGAGAATGCTCTCGCCCTGCCAGCAAGCGCAGCGCGCGGCCTTTCAGGGAGATCTGATCGAAGGCCATGCGACAGGAGGCGAGGCTCAGGCGGCCGACGCGGCGTCGGTGTCCTTGGCCTTGGCGGCCTTCTCGGCCTTGCCCGCCTTGGCCGCAGGCGCAGGTGCCTCGTCCACCGGCAGCAGCGGCACGCCCAGCTCGGTGCGCACCTTGTTCTCGATCTCGACGCGCAGCTCGATGTTCTCGCGCAGGAATTCGCGCGCATTGTCGCGGCCCTGGCCGATCTTCTCGCCGTTGTAGGCGTACCAGGCGCCCGACTTCTCGATCACGCGGTGCACCACGCCCAGGTCGAGGATCTCGCCCTCGCGGCTGATGCCTTCGCCGAACAGGATGTCGAACTCGGCCGTCTTGAAGGGTGGCGAGACCTTGTTCTTGACCACCTTGACCTTGGTCTCGTTGCCGATCGCTTCCTCACCCTTCTTGATCGTGCCGGTGCGGCGAATGTCCAGGCGCACCGAGGCATAGAACTTCAGCGCGTTGCCGCCGGTGGTGGTTTCGGGGCTGCCGAACATCACGCCGATCTTCATGCGGATCTGGTTGATGAAAATGACCATGCAGTTGGTCTTCTTGATGTGCGCGGTGAGCTTGCGCAGCGCCTGGCTCATCAGGCGAGCCTGCAGGCCGGGCAACGAATCGCCCATTTCACCTTCGAGTTCGGCCTTGGGCGTGAGCGCGGCCACCGAGTCGACCACGATCAGGTCGACTGCGCCGGAGCGCACCAGGCTGTCGACAATCTCGAGCGCCTGCTCGCCGGTGTCGGGCTGGGAGATCAGCAGGTCCTGCAGGTTCACGCCGAGCTTCTGCGCGTACTGGATGTCCAGTGCGTGTTCGGCGTCGACGAAGGCGCACTGGCCGCCGAGCTTCTGCATTTCGGCAATGACCTGCAAGGTCAGCGTGGTCTTGCCCGAGGATTCCGGGCCGTAGATCTCGACCACACGGCCCTTGGGCAGGCCGCCGACGCCCAGCGCGATGTCCAGACCCAGCGAGCCGGTGGAGACGACCTGGATGTCCTCGATCACCTCGCCCTCGCCCAGCCGCATGATGGTGCCCTTGCCGAACTGCTTTTCGATCTGGGCCAGCGCGGCCTGCAAGGCCTTGGCTTTTTCGCTGTTGACGGGGTTGTTCTTGACGGCTGCGTCCATGAGGGGCTCCTGAGCGGGTGTTGGGTTTCACAAAACCTGTAAATGTGTACAGGCTGGATGCTTGAGCAGGAGTTTACAGGCCGGTTGAAATCCAACAAGCCATTATTTGGTCAGTTTGCCTTACCATATAAAAATGCCTGACACCAACCCTGTTTTGCCCGACGACCGCTGGCGCGGCGGCCACCTGGGGCGCCTGATGGGCCTGGCGCTGCGGCGCTTCGATGAGCGCGTGCTCAGCCTGATGGCGCACGACGCCAACGTGCCGCTGGCGCTCTCGCACCTGGCCGCGCGGGCGCAGGTGGGCGCCGCGCACGTTCACATCACACGCCACCTGGGCCTGCACGGCTCGCGCCTGACCGAGCTGGCCCACCAGGCCGGCATGAGCAAGCAGGCCATGGGGGACCTGGTGACGCAGTGCGAGGCCTGGGGCCTGGTGCGGCGCGAGGCGGACGCGCGCGACGCGCGGGCTCGGCGCATCGTGTTCACCGACACCGGCCTGCTGTGGCTGGAGGCGTTCCGCCAGGCCGTGGCCCAGGCGGAAGCCGAATTCCGCGCCCAGGTGGGTGACGCGGTGGCCACCGTGGTCGCGCTGGGCCTGGAGGCCTATGGCTCGGAATCGCCCGGCGCGCGGGCGGCAGTGCCGCCCCGCTGAACACCTCGACCGGGGTCCGCGCGGCCTAAAATGGTTCGCCCGATGCCGGGCATTCCCGATCAAGCGCTGCACCGACAGCCACCCAGGAGACATCCATGCGCATCCTGATTGCCGAAGACGACCACGTGCTGGCGGACGGCCTGCTGCGCAGCCTGCGCGCCGCCGGCGCGGCGGTGGACCACGTCACCAGCGGCACCGAGGCCGACGCCGCCCTGCTGACCAACAACGAGTTCGACCTGCTGATCCTGGACCTGGGCCTGCCCCGGCTGCACGGCCTGGAGGTGCTCAAGCGCCTGCGCTCGCGCGGCTCCACGCTGCCGGTGCTCATCCTCACCGCCGCCGACAGCGTCGAAGAACGCGTCAAGGGCCTGGACTACGGCGCCGACGACTACATGGCCAAGCCGTTCTCGCTGCAGGAACTCGAAGCCCGCGTGCGCGCGCTCACCCGGCGCGGCATGGGCGGCTCCACCAACACCATCCGCCACGGCCCGCTGGAGTACGACCAGGCCGGCCGCGTGGCCACCATCGACGGCAAGATGGTCGAGCTCTCGGCGCGCGAACTCGGCCTGCTGGAGGTGCTGCTGCAACGCGCCGGGCGCCTGGTGAGCAAGGACCAGCTGGTCGAGCGCCTGTGCGAATGGGGCGAAGAGGTGAGCAACAACGCCATCGAGGTCTACATCCACCGCCTGCGCAAGAAGATCGAGAAAGGCCCGATCCGCATCGCCACCGTGCGCGGTCTGGGCTACTGCCTTGAAAAAATCGCCGGCTGAAACCGAGGCCGTGATCGAGGCCGCGCCGCCGCCGGTGGCGGGCCGCCCCATCCCGAAGTCGTTCGGCCTGTTCCAGCGCGAACAGCGCAGCCTGTTCGGCGAGATCCTGGACTGGATGCTCACGCCGCTGCTGCTGTTGTGGCCGCTCTCGCTGGCCCTGACCTGGTTCGTGGCCCAGGGCATCGCGAGCAAGCCGTTCGACCGCGCGCTGGAGTTCAACCTGCAGGCGCTCACGCAGTTCGTGGCCAACCAGAACGGGCAGATCAGCTTCAACCTCAATGCGCAGGCGCGCGACCTGCTGCGCGCTGACGACAGCGACCTCGTCTACTACCAGGTGATCGACCCGCGCGGCAAGCTCGTCAGCGGCGAGCTGGACTTTCCTCGACCGCGCGAGGACGAGACGCCCGAGGCGGGCCGCGTGCTGCTGCGCGACGACGTGGTGCGCGGCGACGAAGTGCGGGTGGCCTACACCTGGCTCGAGCGCAACGACGCCCAGAACCTGGTGCTGATGCAGGTGGCCGAGACGCGCGGCAAGCGCTCCACGCTGGCGGCCGAAATCATCAAGGGCGTGATGGTGCCGCAGTTCGTCATCCTGCCGCTGGCCGTGCTGCTGGTGTGGCTGGCGCTGGTGCGCGGCATCCGCCCGCTCAACGAGCTGGAGCAGCGCATCCGCGCGCGCAAGCCCGACGACCTGAGCCCGATCGAGGAGTCGGCCATCCCGCAGGAGGTCGCACCGCTGGTGTCGTCGATCAACGACCTGCTCACGCGCCTGAAGGCCTCGCTCACGACGCAGCGGCGCTTTCTCGCGGACGCCGCGCACCAGCTCAAGACGCCGCTGGCCGGTCTGCGCATGCAGGCCGAGCTGGCCCAGCGCGAGAGCAACCCGGAGGAAATTCACGGCTCGCTCAAGCAGATCGCACGCTCCAGCTCACGCGCCACGCACACGGTGAACCAGTTGCTCGCCTTGGCCCGCGCCGAGACCACCGGCCGCACCCTGCCCAGCGCCCGCGTGGACCTGGCCCGCCTGGTGCGCGGCGCGGTGCAGGACTCGGTGCCGCGCGCGCTCGAACACGGCATCGACCTGGGCTTCGAGGGCCCGGAGGAGGTGCCGGAAGACTGCCTGATGGACGGCAACCCGATTCTGCTGCAGGAGATGGTGCGCAACCTGGTCGACAACGCGATCAACTACAGCGGGCGCGGCGGCGTGGTCACCGCGCGCGTGCTGATCGACCCGTTCAGCGGCGTGCAGATCCTGCAGGTGGAAGACAACGGCCCGGGCATTCCCGAGAGCGAGCGCGAGTTCGTGATGCAGCCGTTCTACCGCGCGCTGGGCACCAACGTGGACGGCTCGGGCCTGGGCCTGACCATCGTGCAGGAAATCGCGCAGCAGCACGGCGCGACGGTGCTGATCGACAGCGCGCACCCCGACCGCCACCCGCCCGGCCTGCTGGCCTCGGTGCGCTTCACCCCGAAGACGCCGCGGCAGCAGGCCTGAGCGATCAGGCCTTGGGCTTGTAGATGTTGAGCATCAGCTTCTCGCGCTCGATGGCGCGCGCCACCGGCGCCAGCGCGGCGAAGCGCTGGGCCAGGTCCCAGGTGGCCGGCAGGGTGGTCGGGTCGATGCCCGCAAAACCGCCCCAGCGCAGCAGCGTGAGCGCGTAGGCATCCAGCGCGCCGGGGCGCTCGCCGGTCATCCAGGGCGAGGCCTTTGCGGCCAGGGCCTCGATCTCCTCCAGCAGGCCCCGGTAGGCCTTGGCGGCGTAGGCCCGGATCGCCTGCTTCGCGGCTTCGTCGTCGGTGAACTTGTCCGGCATGAACACGTGCGTGAAGGTGGGGTGCACGGTGTTGTTCATCCAGGTCAGCGTCTGCAGCGCGCGCGTGCGCGCCAGCCCCGATGCCGGCAGGATGCCTGCCTCGGGCAGCTTCGCATCGAGGTGCAGCAGGATGGTCACGATCTGCGTGATCACCTGGCCATCGTCCACCAGCACCGGCACCTGGCCGCGCGGGTTGATCGCCAGGTACTCCGGGCTGCGCTGCTCGTTCTTGTGCAGCTTGACGCTGTGCGGCTCGAACTCGACACCGGAGAGCTCCAGCATGCTGTGGGGCACGAAGGAACACGCGCCGGGGGCGAAATAGAGTTTCAGGCTCATGCGAAAAGTCCTCTTGAAAAGAATCAGCTCAGGTGCTGGCCGACGATGCCGGCGATCTCGAACATCGTGACCTGCGGCTTGCCGAACACGGCGGCGAGCTTGGCATCGGCGTTGACGCGGCGCTTGTCGGTGGCGTCCTGCAGGCCGTGGGCCTTGATGTAGTCCCACAGCTTCTTCACCACCTCGGGGCGCGAGACCAGGCCGTCGCCGATCACGGCGGCCAGCGCGGCGCTGGGTTGCTTGCCCGTCGCCGCGGTGGTCTTGCGCGGTGCCTTGGGTGTCTTGGCGGCGGCTTTCTTGGCCGCCGGGGCCTTCTTGGCGGGCGCCGCCTTCTTCGCCGGCGCGGCCTTGGCCGGTGCGCCCGCGGCGGTCTTGCGCGGCGGGAACTTGCTGGCGCGCGGCTCGAACTCGAAGTTCACCTTGCCCGCTTCCTTGTCCCAGGCCAGGAAGGCCTTGAACGCGCGGCGCGTGCGCATGGAGACGAACTTGTCGAGCAGGTCGGTCTTGCCGGTGTCCAGCAGTTTGCTCATCTGCTCGCGCGCCACCGGCTGCTGCAGGATGATCTTGCCGCTCTTGAAGTCGCAGCTCGGCGTGGGCTGGGCCAGGGTCGGCACCGACTTCTCACACACGTAGTTGCTGCCGTGTTCGTGCACCGGGCTGCCGCACTTCGGGCAGGCGCCCAGCGACTCGCTGCCGGTGAAGTCCACCAGCTCACCGCTTTCTTCGCCCTTCTTGTCGTCACCGAAGTCGAACTCCAGCTTCCAGTTCTTCTCTTCTTCGTTGAACTTGATCACGATCTCGGCCACGAAGGGCCAGCCCGCCTTGGAGCGGAAGCCTTCGAGCGGGCCGATCTTCTTGTCGCGCAGCAGCTGTTCGGCTTCTTCGGGCTCGAAGGTGCGGCCGGCGGGCGATTTGCCGAACGAGAAGCCGCAGCCTTCGCTGTTGCCGTCGGCACCGGTGCAGGTGTAGCGGCGGTAGTTTTCCTTCACCACACCGCCGCAGTTCGGACATGGCGTGGACAGCGTGGCGTAGTTGCCGGGGATGGTGTCGCGGTCGTATTCCTTGGCCTTCTTCACCATGCGCTCGGTCATGGCGGCGATCTCGCCCATGAAGGCGGCGCGGCTGAGCTGGCCGTGCTCCATCTGCGCCAGCTTGTACTCCCACTCGCCGGTGAGCTCGGGCTTGGAGAGTTCCTCCACCCCCAGACCGCGCAGCAGCGTCATGAGCTGGAACGCCTTGGCCGTCGGGATGATCTCGCGGCCTTCGCGCAGGATGTACTTTTCCGTCAGCAGGCCTTCGATGATGGCCGCGCGCGTGGCAGGCGTGCCCAGGCCTTTCTCCTGCATCGCTTCGCGCAGCTCGTCGTCGTCCACCAGCTTGCCGGCGCCTTCCATGGCGCCCAGCAGGGTGGCTTCCGAATAGCGGGCGGGTGGCTTGGTCTTGAGGCCCTTGGGCTCGACGGTCTCGGTGCGCACCGTCTCGCCTTCGCGCACCGGCACCAGGTTCTGGCCCTTGTCGCCTTCCTTGGCATCGACCACGTCCTCGGCGGCTTCCTTGCCGTAGACGGCCATCCAGCCCGGCTTCACAAGCACCTTGCCTTCGGTCTTGAAATGGTGACCCACCGAGGAGGTGATGCGCGTGGTCACCATGAACTCGGCGCTGGGGAAGAAGACGGCCAGGAAGCGGCGCACCACCAGGTCGTACAGCTTCTGCTCGGCCTCGCTCAGGCCGCTGGGCGCCTGCAGCGTGGGGATGATGGCAAAGTGGTCGCTGACCTTGCTGTTGTCGAAGATGCGCTTGCTCGGACGGATGTAGCCGTTGTCGATCGCGGTCTTCGCGTGCGGCGCGAGGTGCTTCATGCCGCTGCCGGCGAGCATGTCGAAGGTCTGCTTCACCGTCGGCAGGTAGTCCTCGGGCAGGGCGCGCGAGTCGGTCCGCGGGTAGGTCAGGGCCTTGTGGCGCTCGTACAGGCTTTGCGCCAGTTGCAGCGTGGTCTTGGCGGAGAAGCCGAAGCGGCCGTTGGCCTCGCGCTGCAGGCTGGTCAGGTCGTACAGCAGACCGCTGGCCTGGGTGGTGGGCTTGCTCTCTTCCTTGACGCTGGCGGCCTTGCCGCGCACCGCCTCGGCGATCGCCAGTGCCTCGCGCTGGCTCCAGACGCGGTCGGCGCGCAGTTCGGCGTCGGCATCGTCGCCGGTGGGTTTCTTGAAGTTGGGGTCGAACCACTTGCCGGGGTACTCGCCGGCCTCGGCCAGGAAGCTGGCGTGGATCTCCCAATAGTCGCGGCTGCGGTGCGCGCGGATCTTTTCCTCGCGCTCGACCACGATGGACAGCGTGGGCGTCTGTACCCGGCCCACCGTGGTGAGGAAGAAGCCGCCGTCGCGCGAATTGAAGGCGGTCATGGCGCGCGTGCCGTTGATGCCGACCATCCAGTCGGCCTCGGAGCGGCTGCGCGCGGCATCGGCCAGGCCCCGCATCTGCTCGTCGCTGCGCAGTTGCTCGAAGCCGTCGCGGATCGCGGCCGGCGTCATCGATTGCAGCCACAGGCGCTGCACCGGCTTGCCCAGCGACTGGTAACTGCCGTTCTTCAAGCCGCCGGCGTACTGCTCGATCAGGCGGAAGATCAGCTCACCCTCGCGGCCCGCGTCACAGGCGTTGATGAGGCGGGTCACATCCTTGCGCTTGACCAGCTTGACCACCGCGCCCAGGCGCGACTTGGTCTTGTCGATCGGCTTGAGCTCGAAATAGGGCGGCAGCACCGGCAGGTGCGCAAAGCTCCACTTGCCGCGTTTCACGTCGAATTGCTCGGGCGCAGCGATCTCCACCAGGTGGCCCACGGCGGAGGTCACCACGTACTTGTCATTCTCAAAGTGGTCATCGTGCTTGTCGAACTTGCCCGCCACGGGGGTGAGCGCTCGCACGATGTCTTGGGCCACGGATGGCTTCTCGGCAATGACCAGGGTTTTCATCTCTACAATCGGCTTTCCACGCGCGTGTACACGCGCACATGGGTACGCGCACACTCGCGCGCACCTGCATGAAACAACCTTACCAAATATTTTGGCCGTGACGAAAAGCCCCCGCCAGACGCAGCCGCGCCCCTCTTCCGCCCCGGCCAAGGCCGCCGCCTCCAACAGCCGCCGCATCCAGACCCGGCGCTCCGGCGTCCATGGCAAGGGCGTGTACGCCGTGGTCGACCTGGCCGAGGGCGAGACGCTCATCGAGTACGTGGGCGAGATCATCACCTGGGACGAGGCGCTGCGCCGCCACCCGCACGACCCGAGCGACCCGAACCACACGTTCTACTTCCACATCGACGAAGACCACGTGATCGACGCCAAGGTCGGCGGCAATTCGGCGCGCTGGATCAACCACAGCTGCAAGCCCAACTGCGAAGCCGACGTGGAAGACGGGCGGGTGTTCATCCGCGCGCGGCGCCCCATCGAGGCCGGTGAAGAGCTGTTCTACGACTATGGCCTGGTGATCGACGAGCCCTACACGCCCAAGCTCAAGGCCGAGTACCCCTGCTGGTGCGGCGCCAAGAAGTGCCGTGGCACGCTCCTCGCCCCCAAGCGCGCAGGGCGCGCCTCCAAACTCGGCTGAAGACCTCTCCCCTCGCATGGCAGACACCCTGACCCATCACGCCGAGGCCGTATGGGAAGCCGTGGTGCCCCATCTGCCGGGTTTCACCGTGGAGGTGCTGCCCAGCATCGACTCCACCAGCAGCGAGCTCATGCGACGCGCGCGCAACGGCCTCATGGAGCCGGTGCTGCTGACCGCCGAGCAGCAGACCGCCGGTCGGGGCCGGCTCGGCAAGGGCTGGCACAGCAAGCCGGGCCAGTCGCTCACGTTTTCCATCGCCTTGCCGCTGGCACCCTCGAGCTGGTCGGGCCTGTCGCTCGCGGTGGGGGTGAGCCTGGCGCAGAGCCTGCACCCCGAGGTGCGGCTGAAATGGCCCAACGACCTCTGGCTGCAGCAGCGCAAGCTCGGCGGCATCCTGGTGGAGACCGCCAGCCACGGTGACGCGGCCCAGGGCCAGCGCATGGTGGTGATCGGCGTGGGCATCAACATCGCCCGACCCGAGGCCGCGGCCGTCGCCGCCCTCGTGCCCGAGGGGTCCACCGTCGCCGCCATGGCGCCGGCCGGCCTGGCCGAAGTCAGCATGGGCATCACCCCCGGCGAGGTGCTCGAACGCGTGGTGCCCCCGCTGGTGCAGGACGTGCTCGCGTTCGCCTCACAAGGCTTTGCGGCCTTCGCGCAACGTTTCGCCACCCTGGACGCCCTGCAGGGCCTGACGGTGCGGCTCTCCGATGGCACCCAGGGCATGGCCTGCGGCGTCAACCTCGACGGCGCCCTGCAGGTGCTGACCGACCAGGGCATGCAGACCGTCACCAGTTCGGAAGTGAGCGTGCGCCCGTGTTGAGATGGGCCGCCATCCTGCTGGTGCTGGCCAACGCGGCTTACTTCGCCTGGACCCAGGGCTACCTCGATGGCCTGGGCATGGCCCCGGTCGACCAGCGTGAGCCTCAGCGCCTGGCGCAGCAGGTGAAGCCCGAGGCCTTGCGCCTGCTCAACGGACCCAAGGGCCAGCCGGCCGACGAACCCGCCCCCGAGGCCGCGCCGGCCACCTCGCCGGCACCGGCCCCGGAAGCGGCACCGACGCCCCCGGCCCCGCCCGCCGCCGCCGTCCCGCAAAGCGAGGGGCCGCGGGCCTGCTGGCAGGCCGCCGGCTTCACCGAACCCCAGACCGAGTTGCTGCGCGCGGAGCTCGCGCTGCTGGGCCTGACAGCGGGCAGCTGGCAGCTCACCGAGACCCGCAGCAGCGGCCGCTGGATCGTCTACATGGGTCGCTACGACAACACCGAGCAGGTGGAGCGCAAGAAGGCCGAGTTGCGCGGGCTGGGCGTGCAGTTCCGGGAGCTGACCGCCAACGGGCTGGCCCCGGGGCTGGCGCTGGGCACGTACTCCACCGAAGCCGCCGCGCGGCAGGCCCTGCAGCAGACTGAGCAGGCCGGCGTTCGCACGGCCCGGGTGGCGCAGGAGCGGGCGGAAAGCGTGTCGTACGCGCTGCGGCTACCGGCCATCACCGACGCCCAGCGCTCGGCGGTCGAAGGCCTGCGCGAGGCCATGGCGGGCAAGCCGCTGCGCCGCTGCAGCTGACGCCGGCGGGCCTCAGGCCCGGCGCTGGCGGCGCCGCTGGCACAGGGCCACGGCGATCACCCAGGCCCACAGGCTCAGGCCCCACAACTGGCCCGTGGAGCCGCCCCCGCCGCCGCTGCGGGGCGGCATGACCGCCACGGCGCGCACGGTGTCTTCGCCCGTGCGGCCGAAGTTGTCGACCGCGGTGAGCGAGAACACATAGCTGTTCTCCGCCACCAGCGTGGCCTGGGCCACCGCGCCGTTGGACGACGAGATCGAGACCGGCGGCCCGCTGACCTGCACCCATTGGAAGGACACGATGGTGGCGCCCGGAATGGCCACGCTGGAGCTGCCATCGAGCGTGATCACCGTGCCCGGTTCGACGTCATTCACGGGCCGGATCACGACGGCCGGCCCGGTGGCCAGCTGCACCGAGGTGTTGGCGTCCAGCAGGCCGGCACCGCAGGTGGTCGTGGTGCAATTGCACACGCCCGCCCCCGGGGTGCCGCAGGCGGCGTAACCGGTCGCCACATGGGGCCGGGCACCCGCCTTCATGCGCTCGATCAGCTGACGTGGACTGAGGAAGGGATTCACGGCCAGCATCAGGCTGGCGATGCCCGCTGCCTGCGGCGCGGCAAAGCTGGTGCCCTGCTTGTAGCCGTAGATGTCGACGCCCGGGGTGGTCGTGCCGCCGTTGTCGGTCGAGTACAGCAGGGTCGAGGGAGCGGCCTCGGTCGAGCCACCGGGCGCGGACAGCGCCACGCGGGTGCCGAAGCTGGAATACGAGGCCTTCGCCCCGTCCTTGCGGACCGAGGCCACGGTCATCACCCGGCGGCAGTCGGCAGGGCGGGTGAGCGTGGTGTCCGAGTTGCCGGCCGCCACGACGATGAGGGCGCCCGCGTTGGTGACCGCGTCGATGGTGCTCTGGTAGGCCGGCGTGCAGGCCGAATCGCCGCCGAAACTGAGGTTGATCACGCGCGCCGGGTTGGGGTTGGATGGCAGGCCCGAGACCGACAGGCCCGCGGCCCAGCGCAGGCCGTCGAGCAGGTCCGACAGCAGGGCGCCGCACTTGCCGGAGACGCGCACCGGCAACACCTTGGCGCCCCAGTTCAGCCCCGTGATGCCTTGGGCATTGTCGGCGGCGGCGGCGATCTGCCCCGCGATGAAGGTGCCGTGCCAGGTGCTGTTGGACAGGTCGCAGCCCGCGAACAGCGAGTTCGCCAGGTCGGCGGGATGCAACCAGTCGCCTGGGTCGCTGGGGTCGGTGTCGCGCCCGTCGCCGTCGTTGGCCACGGCCAGCTCGCTCACCAGGTCGTACCCTGGCAGCAGCTTGCCCGCGAGATCCGGATGCCCAAAGCGGATGCCGCTGTCGACCACCGCCACCACCGCCGTGGACCCGGAGGTGCTGCCCGTGGTGTCGCCCCAGGCGGGAGGCAGGTTCAGGCCCGCCAGGTTCAAGGGGTCGGGCGCCTGCAGATGCCATTGCTGGGCAAACAAGGGGTCGTTGGGCACGACAGGCACGCCCAGGCGGGGCACCAGCACATCGGGCTCGACCCAGGCCACGTCGGGGTGCAGGCGCGCTCGGCGCAAGGCGTTGTCCAGCGCCTGGCCGCGCAAGGGCCGGTCGAAGCGCAGCAGGCGGGCGTTGCCCGCCTCGCCGGCTTGGCCCGAGGGCAGGCCGACCTCGCGTGCCCAGCGCCTCAGGCGTTCGCGGCCCTGGCGGGCGTTCTGATCCCATTGCGCGCGGGCGCGCTCGCGCCCGGACGCCCAGGGCCCCTGGTTCGTTTCGGCGGTGGATTCGAGTTCGTCGCCCTTGAAGCCGATGATCAGGCCGGCCGCTTCACGCAGCACGGACGGCTGCTGTGCCCCAGCGGGAGTGGCGATCAGGCCTGCCAGGGTGGCCGTGCACAGAATCAAGGCTGGAAGCAGTCGCCGCATGGAGGTGGGAGAGCCGGAAGGGCAAGCGTGGCAAGGTGGGGAATGTGACGAAACATTTTGACATGCCGGTCTTTCTCATCGCCCTTATCTCCCGGCGTTTCGGCATTTCTGCACAGCTTTACAACACCTGCGCTCAACGGCCCGCCAGACCGAGCGCGGCCGGACGCAAGGACTCGAACCAGTCGAGCGCCTCGTTCCACAAGGGCATGGCCCGGGGGCGGAAGTAGCCCATGTGGCCGATGGGGCCCAGCCCCGCGGCGCGCGGGTCGATGGTGACCGCGCGCACCGAGGTGTTGCGGTAACCGGCCATGAAGGCGTCGCGCGAGGCCGGCGGTGCCCAGGCGTCGTCCAGCGCGTTGGCGGCCACGATCGGGAAACGCACCTGGCCGAAACGGTCGGTGGTGGCCTTCATCTGCGGGTCGTCGAAGAAGTAGCGCGGAAAGCGGCACCACCCGCGCCACTGGCGGTACACGTCCAGCGGCAGGTCCTCGCCCATGCCCAGGCGGCTCCAGGGCAGGTAACCGGCGAATTTCGTCCACACCGGTCCCAGCACGCGCCACATGAACAGCACGCGCAGGCGCTCCAGCGGCGGCATCCAGCCGTGCCAGCCGGCGCCGGTGGCGAAGGTGTAGGCACCGTCCACCCAGTCGTGGTGCGGCAGCAGGCCCAGGGCATGGCCGCCATAGGAATGCCCCACCAGGTACAGCGGCAGGCCGTCCTCGTGCATGGCCTCGACGGCGGCGGCCAGGTCGAGCCGCCCCCAGTCCAGGTAGTCCATGCGAAAGCCCTTGAGCGTGGGCGGGGCCGACTCGCCGATGCCCCGGTAGTCGAGCGTGAGCACATCGAAGCCGCGGCGCGCGGCGTGTTCGGCGAAGCGCTTGTAGAAACCCTGCGGCACGGCGGTGGCGCCGCCGACAACAAGGTGGGCGCGGGCCGGCGTGGGGCTGCGGTAGCGCCGGGCCGCGAGCGGGTAGCCGTCGGCGGCGGTCAGCGTGAGGGCTTCGATGCGGATGTCCGGGGTGGTGGTCATGGGAGTCTCCTCAAACGGCCGGGCGGCGCGCGGCCAGCAGGCTCAGCAGGGTCTGGGTGGCCTGCTGGATCGGTTCGGTGCTGTGGGCCACGCGCGCCTGCAGCAAGCCGCCTTCGTAGGCGGCAACGATCAGCGCGGCCACGCCCTGGGCGGACTCGCGCGGCTCGCCGGCATGCTCCAGCGCCAGCGCGATGCGCTCGCGCAGGGTGGCGAAGGCGCGCGCCAGGGCCTCGCGCAGCGCATGGTCGTCGGGCGTGCTCTCCAGCGCCACCGTGGCCAGCGGGCAGCCGGCGTGAAAACCCGTGCTGCTCAGGGATTGGGTCGCGCCCTGCATCCATTGCCGCGCCGCCTCGATGGGGTCGCCCTCCCGGGCCAGCAGGCCGTCCAGCCAGCCCAGCATGCGCGCGACCACGTCGTCGATCGCGGCCACGGCCAGCTCGGTCTTGCCGCCGGGAAAGTGGTGGTACAGCACGCCCTTGGGCGCGCCGGCCTGGGCCAGCAGTTCGGTCAGGCCGATGCCGTGCAGGCCGCGCCGGCGCAGGGCGTCGGTCATGGCGGCGATCAGGCGTTCGCGGGTGCCGGGAGCGGGGGTGTCGATCATGGATCGCAATCTATAGACCGGTCGGTCTAGTGTCAATCCACGCCTGTCGCCCAGGTGCGCCAGGACAAGAAAAAAGCGCCCGAAGGCGCTTTTTATCGAAGTGAGCTTGCGCTTACTTGGCGACGACGCGAACCATCTCCAGGCACTTGTTGGAGTAGCCCCATTCGTTGTCGTACCAGCTCACGACCTTGATGAAGGTCTTGTCCAGCGCAATGCCGGCGTCGGCGTCGAAGATCGAGGTGCGCGTGTCGCCCCGGAAGTCCGTCGCCACCACCTTGTCCGTCGTGTAGCCCAGCACGCCCTTCAAGGCGCCCTCGCTCTGTGCCTTCATCTCCGCGCAGATTTCTTCGTAGCTGGCTTCCTTGTTCAGTTCCACCGTCAGGTCCACCACCGACACGTCGGACGTCGGCACCCGGAAGCTCATGCCCGTGAGCTTCTTGTTGAGCTCGGGAATCACCACGCCCACGGCCTTGGCCGCGCCCGTGCTGCTGGGGATGATGTTCTCCAGGATGCCGCGGCCACCGCGCCAGTCCTTGTTGCTCGGGCCGTCCACCGTCTTCTGCGTGGCCGTGGCCGCGTGCACCGTGGTCATCAGCCCGCGCTTGATGCCCCACTTGTCGTTGAGCACCTTGGCGATCGGCGCCAGGCAGTTGGTGGTGCACGAGGCGTTGGAGATGATGGCCTCGCCCTTGTAGGTCTTGTCGTTCACGCCGAAGACGAACATCGGGGTGTCGTCCTTGGACGGGGCCGACAGGATCACCTTCTTCGCACCCGCGTCCAGGTGCTTCTGGGCCGTGACTTTGTCCAGGAACAGGCCGGTGGATTCGATCACCACGTCGGCGCCGACTTCGGCCCACTTCAGGTTGGCCGGGTCGCGCTCCTGCGTCAGGCGGATCTTCTTGCCGTTGACGATCAGCGTGTTGCCTTCGACCGAGACCGTGCCCTTGAAGCGGCCGTGCACGCTGTCGTACTGCAGCATGTAGGCCAGGTAATCGGGCTCGAGCAGGTCGTTGATCGCCACCACTTCAATGTCGTTGAAGTTCTGGATGGCGCTGCGCAGCACGTTGCGGCCAATGCGGCCGAAGCCGTTGATGCCGATCTTGATCGTCATGTCTCGTCTCTCCTGGAAGGTTTCAAAAAGGGGTTAACAAAAATTCACTTCGCGAGCACGGCGCGCACCGTGTCCGCCACGTTCTGGTCGGTGAAGCCGAAGTGCTTGAACAGCACCGGCGCCGGGGCCGACTCGCCGTAGGTGTCGATGCCGACCACGGCGGCCACGCCGTACTTCCACCAGCCGTCGGTGGTGCCCATCTCGACCGCGATGCGCGGCACGCCGGCCGGCAGCACCGAGGCCTTGTAGGCGGCGGTCTGGCGGTCGAAGGTGGTGGTGCTGGGCATGGAGACCACGCGCACGGCGATCTTGTGTTCGCGCGCCAGCAGCTCCTGCGCCTTGAGCGCGAGCTGCACTTCGGAACCGGTGGCGATGATCACCGCCTGCGCCTTTTTCTTCAGGCCCACTTCGGCCGGCTCGGCCAGCACGTAGGCGCCCTGGCTGATGTGGCCCAGGTCGTTCTTGGGCGCGTAGGGCAGGTTCTGGCGGCTGAGCAGCAGCGCGGTCGGGCGGCTGGTGTTCTCCAGGGCCACGGCCCAGGCCACGGCGGTCTCGGCCGTGTCGGCGGGGCGCCACACGTCCAGGTTGGGGATCAGGCGCAGGCTGGCTGCGTGCTCGATGGACTGGTGCGTCGGGCCGTCTTCACCCAGACCGATGGAGTCGTGGGTGAACACGTGGATCACGCGCTGCTTCATCAGCGCAGCCATGCGGATGGCGTTGCGGCTGTAGTCGCTGAAGGTGAGGAAGGTGCCGCCGTAGGGGATGAAGCCGCCGTGCAGCGCCACACCGTTCATGATCGCGGCCATGCCGAATTCACGCACGCCGTAGTTGATGTGGCGGCCGCCCTGGCCCTGCTCGTTCTTCACCACGTCACCGGCCATGTTGAAGCGCAGGCTGGGGGTGGACTTGGTGTTGGTGAGGTTGGAGCCGGTGAGGTCGGCGCTGCCGCCGAGCAGCTCGGGCAGCGCGGCGGTGAAGGTCTCCAGCGCGAGCTGGCTGGCCTTGCGGCTGGCGACCGTCTCGGCCTTGGTGTGCGCGGCCACGGCGGCGTCCACCGCGACCTGCGCGAAGTTCTTCGGCAGCTCGCCCTTCATGCGGCGGGTGAACTCCTTGGCCAGCTCGGGGAAGGCGGCCTTGTAGGCGGCGAACTGGCCGTTCCAGTCGGCTTCCACGGCCTGGCCGGCGGCCTTGGCGTCCCAGGCAGCGTACACGTCCTGCGGCACCTCGAAGGGCTTGTGCGTCCAGCCCAGGGCCTCGCGGGTGAGCTGGATTTCTTCCGCGCCCAGCGGTTCGCCATGCGCCTTGGCGGTGTTGGCGCGGTTCGGGCTGCCCTTGCCGATGTGCGTCTTGCAGATGATCAGCGTGGGGCCGAAGGTGCCCATGCTGGCCTTGTTCTTCGCGTCGGCGATCGCGCGGTCCACCGCGTCGGTGTCGTGGCCGTCGATCGGGCCGATCACGTTCCAGCCGCTGGCGGTGAAGCGCAGCGCGGTGTTGTCGATGAACCAGGGCGTGACCTGGCCGTCGATCGAGATGCCGTTGTCGTCGTACAGCGCGATCAGCTTGTTGAGCTTCCAGGCGCCGGCCAGGGCCACGGCCTCGTGGCTGATGCCTTCCATCAGGCAGCCGTCGCCCAGGAACACGTAGGTGTGGTGGTCGACGATGGCGTGGCCGTCGCGGTTGAATTCGGCCGCCAGCAGCTTCTCGGCCAGCGCCATGCCCACGGCGTTGGTGATGCCCTGGCCCAGCGGACCGGTGGTGGTTTCCACGCCGGGGGTGATGCCCACCTCGGGGTGGCCGGCGGTCTTGCTGTGCAGCTGGCGGAAGTTCTTGAGCTCGCCGATGGGCAGCTTGTAGCCCGTGAGGTGCAGCAGCGCGTAGATCAGCATGGAGCCGTGGCCGTTCGAGAGCACGAAGCGGTCGCGGTTCGCCCATTGCGGGTTGACCGGGTTGTGGCGCAGGTGGCGGCCCCACAGGGCGACCGCCATGTCCGCCATGCCCATGGGCGCGCCGGGGTGGCCCGAGTTGGCCTGTTGCACCGCGTCCATGGCCAGGGCGCGGATGGCGTTGGCCTGGGTCTGGGCGGTCACGGCCGAAGCGGCGGAGGCGGTGCGGGTGGGGGTGCTGGCGGCGTCGGACATGGGGTACTGGGGAAG
>NZ_JBWKZH010000093.1:0-18621 GCF_059424305.1 Hydrogenophaga sp. GW456-12-10-14-TSB4
CCCTTCAACTTCTTGACCCCACCCACTGCGCCGACACCCGCCTCGTCCACACGGGCCGCACGCCTTCCGTGCACGGCGGCCTGGTCAACACCCCGGTCTGCCGCGGCTCCACCATCCTCTCCTCGACGCTCGAAGAGTGGGAATCGCGCAAGACGCCCGAGAACCCCATGGCCAGCTACGGCCGCTTCGGCAACGCCACCACGCGCGCCTTCGAGACGGCCATCGCCGAAATGGAAGGCGGCTACGCGTCCATCGTCTTCCCCTCGGGCCTGGCGGCCTGCACCCACACGCTGCTGGCCCTGGTCCAACCGGGCGACCACGTGCTCATCACCGACAGCGCCTACGGCCCCACCCGAACCTTCGCGCGCACCGTGCTCGCGCGCCTGGGCGTCGAGGTCGAGTTCTTCGATCCGCTGATCGGCAGCGGCATCGGCGCGCTGATGCGGCCCGCCACCCGCGTGGTGTTCGTCGAATCGCCCGGCTCCATGACCTTCGAGGTGCAGGACATCCCGGCCATCGCCGAGCAGGCCCACCGCCACGACGCCCTGGTGGTGATGGACAACACCTGGGCCTCGCCGATCTACTTCAAGGCGTTCGAGCACGGCGTGGACATCTCCATCCAGGCCGCCACCAAGTACATCGTGGGCCACTCCGACGCCCTGCTCGGCGTGGCCACCGCCACGCGCGAAGCCTGGGAACGCCTGCGCGCCGGCGCGCACGACTTCGGCCAGACCGCCGGACCCGACGACCTCTTCCTCGCGCTGCGCGGCATCCGCAGCCTCTCGGTGCGGCTGCGGCAACACCAGGCCAACGGCATCGTGTTGGCCGAAAACATCGCGGCGCACCGCGCCGTGCACCGCGTGCTGCACCCGGCCCTGCCCGACGCCCCGGGCCACGTGCTGTGGCGGCGCGACTTCCTGGGCGCCAGCGGCCTGTTCGGCGTGGCCCTGAAACCCATGGCGCGCGAGCAGCTCTCGCGCTTCTTCCAGCGGCTGGAGCTGTTCGGCATCGGCCTGTCCTGGGGCGGCTACGAGAGCCTGGCGCTGCCGGTCGACCCGCCGCAGCGCGCCACCCGGCAGCCGGACCTGCCCGGCCCGTTGCTGCGGGTGCATGCCGGCCTGGAAAACGCCGACGACCTGGTGCGCGACTTCTGCGGCGCCCTGGACGCGGCGATGGCCGGCTAGTTGGCTCAGATGTTTAAGTAATAAACAACCAAAAAACCATTCGTTCCTTATCCGTGGCTTTGAAAGGATCATCCGGCATCCCTTCAACGCATCCCCATGAGGAACGACATGAGCACCCGCCGCCAACTGATCCAGGCCTTCGCCGCCACCGCCCTCACCGCCAGCGCCCTCACGGCCATCGCGCAACCCGCGCCGGTGACCCTGCTCAACGTGTCGTACGACCCGACGCGCGAGCTCTACGTCGAGTACAACGCCGCGTTCACCAAGTTCTGGAAGGCCAAGACCGGCCAGGACGTGAGCATCAAGCAGAGCCACGGCGGCTCGGGCAAGCAGGCCCGCTCCATCATCGACGGCCTGGACGCCGACGTCGCCACCCTGGCCCTGGCCGGTGACACCGACGCCCTGCACGACAACGGCAACTGGATCCCGAAAGACTGGCAAAAGCGCCTGCCGCTCAACAGCACGCCCTACGCCTCCACCATCGTGCTGGTGACGCGCGTGGGCAACCCCAAGAACATCAAGGACTGGGACGACCTGATCCGTCCTGACGTCAAGGTCATCACCCCCAACCCCAAGACCTCCGGCGGCGCTCGCTGGAACTACCTGGCCGCCTGGGAATTCGCCAAGCGCAAGTACGGCAGCGACGACAAGGCCAAGGAATTCGTGGGCAAGCTGTACAACAACGTGCCCGTGCTCGACACCGGCGCGCGCGGCTCCACCATCACCTTCTCGCAGCGCAACCAGGGCGACGTGCTGATCGCCTGGGAAAACGAGGCCTACCTGCTGGAAAAGGAATTCGGCAACAAGGTCGACTTCGTCTACCCCTCGCTGTCCATCCTGGCCGAGCCGGCCGTGACCATCGTCGACAAGAACGTCGACAAGAAGGGCACGCGCGCCGTGGCCCAGGCCTACCTGGAGTTCCTGTACACCGAAGAAGCGCAGGACATCATCGGCAAGCACTTCTACCGCCCGACCTCGGCCAAGGCCCAGGCCAAGTACGCCAAGCAGCTGCCGAAGATCAACCTGTTCAAGATCGAGGACACCTTCGGCGGCTGGGAGAAAGCGGCCAAGGTGCACTTCTCCGACGGTGGCAGCTTCGACCAGATCTACACCAAGAAGTAAGAAGCCTTCGCGCTGTCACACACAAGAACGAACGACGTTTCAGGGAACTGCACCGTGTCCATTCTCTTGATCGCTGGCAGCCCGTCCGAGCACTCGCGCTCGGCGGCGCTGCTCGATGCGGTGTCTCAACGGCTGGGTCTGCGCCACGCGCTGATCGAACGCCTGCACATCCGGGACCTGTCCCCCCAGGCTTTGCTGCTGGCCGACGTGGGCCACAAGTCCATCCGCGCCGCACTGAGCCAGGTCGAGACCGCGCGCGCCGTGGTCGTGGCCACCCCGGTCTACAAGGCCGCCTACAGCGGTGTGCTCAAGGTCTTCCTGGACCTGCTGCCGCAATCCGCCCTCAAGGGCAAGGTGGTGCTGCCGCTGGCCACCGGCGGCAGCCCGCACCACATGCTCGCGCTCGACTACGCGCTGCGCCCCGTGCTGCAGTCGCTCGCGGCGCGGCACATCCTCCCCGGGGTCTACGCCACCGACGCGCAGATCCCGAAGGACACCGAAGGCCTGTACCACGTCGGCACCGAAATCAGTGACCGGCTGGACGACGCCGTGAACACCCTCCTCCACGAAGGCCTGCGAATGCCGGTCTCGGCCGGGTTCGCGCCCGTGCCGTTCGCCCAGGTGCGATGTAGCGTCTGAACCGCTGCGAGCCGGGACCACCCGGCCGATCTCGCCCGCATCCCCATTCGTTTTTTTCAGCCACCGCGCAGGTGGCCTGGACGGCTGTTGCCTGCGCCTTCGTCACAGAGGAATTGATCATGAGTGAACTGTTTCAACACCACCCCGAGGCCGGCGTGCCGGTCGAGCCCTCGCGCTCGAGCCGCCTGAAGCAATGGGCCATCGGCTTCCTGGTCTTCGTCATCGCGGCCTTCGGCCTGGCCCTGCTCCTGCTGCCGGTGCCCGAAGCGAAAGCGCAGACCCGGGGCGAGCTGCGCATCGGCTACCAGAAGTCGGCCAGCCTGTTCGTGCTGCAGAAGGCGCAAGGCACGCTGGAGAAAAAACTCAGCCCGCTGGGCTTCGGCGTGAAGTGGGTCGAGTTCCCGGCCGGCCCGCAACTGCTCGAAGGCCTCAACGTCGGCGCGGTGGACGTGGGCTACGTGGGCGAAGCCCCGCCCATCTTTGCGCAGGCCGCCGGCGCGCAGTTCGTCTACTTCGGCTACGACCCGGCCGCGCCGCGCGCCGAGGCCATCCTGGTCACCAAGGACTCGCCCATCAAGTCGGTCGCCGACCTCAAGGGCAAGAAGGTCGCGCTCAACAAGGGCAGCAACGTGCACTACCTGCTGGTGAAACAGCTGGAAAAGCACGGCCTGAAGATCACCGACATCACGCCCGTCTACCTGGCCCCGGCCGACGGCCGCGCCGCGTTTGAAAGCAAGAACGTGGACGCCTGGGTGATCTGGGACCCGTTCCAGGCCGCCGCTGAAAAAGCCACCGGCGCCCGCGTGCTGGCCGACGGCACGGGCGGCGTGGTCAACAACTACCAGTACTACCTGGGCGCGCGCAACTTCGTCAGCAAGAACCCCAAGGTGATCGAAGCCCTGTTCGAGGACTCCGTGTCGCAAGGCATCTGGCTCAAGAAAAACCTGCGCCAGGCCGCCGAACTCATCGCGCCGCTGCAAGGCCTGCCGGTCGAGGTGGTCGAGCTCGCGCTGCAGCGCTACGAGTTCAACGTCAAGCCGATCACGCCCGCCGTGGCCGCCGACCAGCAAAAGATCGCCGACACCTTCTTCGAGCTCAAGCTGATCCCCAAGGCGATCAAGGTCAACGAAGCCGTCGTCGTCGCCCAGCCCTGAGGCGTCCGCCATGTCCAAGCCCTTCAATGCGGCCGACCTGCGCCGCCACATCGCCCAGCTGCTGGCCGTCACCGCGGCCTCCTGGAGCATCGCTGCCGCGAAAGCGCGCAGCGTCCTGACCACCACCCGGAACACCACACACATCATGAGCAACGACTTCTCCAACCGCCGCCGCTTCGTCCTCACCGGCGTGGGCGCCGCCGCCCTCGCCTCGCTGCCCGGCCTGCCCGCGCAGGCCCAGACCGCCAACCGCGTGTTCCGCGTCGGCCACCAGAAGGGCTTCCTGAGCCTGCTCAAGGGCCGGGGCACGCTGGAACAGCGCCTCGCGCCCCTGGGCGTGAAGATCAGCTGGACCGAATTCACCGCCGGCCCGGTGCAGCTCGAAGCGCTCAACGTCGGCTCGATCGACTTCGGCGACGTGGGCGAAGCCCCGCCGATCTTCGCGCAGGCCGCCGGCGCGCCGCTGGCCTACGTGGCCGCCACCGTGCCGCGCCCCGCCACCGAAGCCGTGCTCGTGCCCAAGGACTCGCCCATCAAGACGGTCGCCGACCTCAAGGGCAAGAAGGTCGCCTACAACAAGGGCTCCAACGTGCACTACTTCCTGGTCAAGCTGCTGGAGAAGAACGGCCTGAAGTACGACGACGTGCAGTCCGTCTTCCTGCCGCCGGCCGATGCGCGCGCCGCCTTCGAGAAAGGCGCCGTGGACGCCTGGGTGATCTGGGACCCGTTCCTGGCCGCCGCCGAAGTGGGCCTGAACGGCCGCATCCTGGCCGACGCCACCGGCGTGGTCAACAACCGCGCCTACTACTTCTCCACGCTGGACTACGCGGCCAGGAACGCCGACGTGATCAAGATCGTGATCGAGGAGATCAACAAACTCGACCAGTGGGGCAGCGCCAACCGCGACGCACTGGCCGCCGAGTTCGCACCGCTGTGGGGCCTGCCCAAGCCGGTGGTGGACCGCTCGGTGACCCGCCAGGTCTACGGCACCGGCCCGATCACCAAGGCCATCCTGCAGGAACAGCAGGTCATCGCCGACACCTTCTTCAACCTCAAGCTGATCCCGAAAAAGATCAACGTGCTTGAGGCTGCGGTCAACGCGGGTTGAGGAGGCGCGCGGTCATGGGACTCAACATCTTCTGGTTCATCCCCACCCACGGCGACAGCCGATACCTCGGCACGGCGCAGGGTGGGCGGCAGCTCAACCACGACTACCTCAAGCAGGTGGCGCAAGCCGCCGACAGCCTGGGCTATGAAGGCGTGTTGATTCCCACCGGCCGTTCCTGCGAAGACCCCTGGGTCGTCGCCGCCAGCCTGCTGCCGGTGACGCAGCGGCTCAAATTCCTGGTGGCCGTGCGCCCCGGCCTGCACCAGCCGGCGCTGGCCGCGCGCATGGCCGCCAGCTTCGACCGCCTCTCCAACGGGCGCCTGCTCATCAACCTCGTCACCGGCGGCGACCGCGCCGAGCTCGAAGGCGACGGCGTGTTCCTGGACCACGCGCAGCGCTACGAACAGTCGGCCGAATTCATCCGCATCTGGCGCGAGATCCTCACGCGCAGCCACGAGGGCGAGACCTTCGACTTTGACGGCCAGCACCTGCAGGTCAAAGGCGCCAAGCTGTTCTTCCCGCCGCTGCAGCACCCGCACCCGCCGGTGTACTTCGGCGGCTCCTCGGAAGCCGCGCACGAGCTCGCGGGCGAACAGGTGGACACCTACCTCACCTGGGGCGAGCCCCCGGCCGAGGTGGCGAAGAAAGTGGCCGACGTGAAGGCCCGCGCCGCGAAGCACGGGCGCACGGTGAAGTTCGGCATCCGCCTGCACGTGATCGTGCGCGAGACCGACGACCAGGCCTGGGCCGCCGCCGATTCGCTCATCAGCAAACTCGATGACGACGTGGTCAACCGCGCGCAGGCCGCGTTCGCCAAGATGGACTCCGAAGGCCAGCGCCGCATGGCCGCGCTGCACGCCGGCGGGGCCAAGCGCACCCGCGCCGACCTGGAGATCAGCCCCAACCTGTGGGCCGGCGTGGGCCTGGTGCGCGGCGGCGCCGGCACCGCCCTGGTGGGCGACCCCGAGACCGTGGCCGCGCGCATCCAGGAATACGCCGAGCTGGGCCTGGAGAACTTCATCTTCTCGGGCTACCCGCACCTCGAAGAAGCCTACCGCTTCGCCGAACTCGTGTTCCCGCTGCTGCCGCGCAAGCTGCGCGAGAAGCTGCCCGGCCCCGCGCTCACCGGCCCGTTCGGCGAGACCGTGGCCAACGTGTTCGTGCCTCGCGCCGCCCAGAGCTGAGGAGCCCTTCCATGAACATCCACTCCATCCACCACGTGCAGCTCGGCTTCCCGGCCGGCCAGCAATCGCTGGTGCGCCACTTCTACGGCGAGCTGCTGGGCCTGAAGGAATTTCGCCTGGGCGGCACCGGCAACGCGCTGCGCTTCTACGCCGCCTCGCAGCGCGTGGACCTCGTGCCCGTGCCGAACTGGGCGCCGCCGCCATCGCCCTCGCGCCTGGCCTTCGAGGTGCAGAACCTGCCCGGCTTCCGCGCCAGGCTGCTCGACGCCGGGCTGGAGCTCGACGAGACCCGCCCGCTGCCCGGCCACCTGCGCTTCTTCGTCAACGACCCCGCGGGCAACCCGCTGGAATTCCTCGAACCCGACCCTTCCGAAGGGAGCGCCGCATGACGCAAGCCCAGGCTCAGACCCTCCGCGAGGCCCCGGTGACCCCGGTGCCCGACACCATCGACGCCCCCGGCTGGGGCCTGCTGCCGGGCCGCCAGGCCGGCTCGTTCCTGGGCCCGCTGCTGCGCGGCGCCTGGCAGCGCTTCCTGCCCTGGCTGGTGCCGGTGCTGCTGGTGGTGCTGTGGCAGCTCTCGTCCTCGCTGGGCTGGCTGTCCACCCGCGTGCTGCCCGCGCCGGTGGACGTGGTCGCCGCGTTCTGGACGCTGGCCGTCTCGGGCGAACTCTGGACGCACGTGAAGGTGAGCGCCGGCCGCGCCCTGATCGGCCTGGCCGTCGGCGGCGGCCTGGGCCTGCTGCTGGGCCTGCTCACCGGCTCGGTGCGCTTCTTCGAGACCCTGCTCGACTCCAGCGTGCAGATGGTGCGCAACATCCCCGCGCTCGCGCTGATCCCGCTGGTGATCCTGTGGTTCGGCATCGACGAGATGGCCAAGCTGTTCCTGATCGCCGTCGCCGTGTTCTTCCCGATCTACCTCAACACCTTCCACGGCATCCGCAACGTGGACCCGGGCCTGATCGAGATGGGCCGCACCTACGGCCTCTCGCGCTGGGGCCTGTACACGCAGATCATCCTGCCCGGCGCCCTGTCCTCCATCCTGGTCGGCCTGCGCTTCTCGCTCGGCCTGATGTGGGTGATCCTGATCGTGGCCGAAACCATCTCCGCGCAGGCCGGCATCGGCTACCTCACGATGAACGCCCGTGAGTTCCTGCAGACCGACATCGTGCTCGTCGGCATCCTGCTCTACGCCGCGCTCGGCAAGCTGGCCGACGTGTTCGCCCGCAGTCTCGAACGCTACTGGCTGCGTTGGCACCCCGGCTACCAGAACCCCTGAATCACCCCACGAGAACGACCACCATGACGCATCCCCTCTTCAACCGCCGCGCCGCACTCGGCGCCCTGGGTTCCCTCGCCGCCGGTGCCGCCCTGGCCCAGGGCAACGCGCCGCGCGCCGTTCGCCTGGGCTACCAGAAATCGTCCACGCTGATCGCCGTGCTGCGCCTGCAAGGCACGCTCGAACAGCGCCTGGAGCCGCTGGGCGTGAAGCTGAGCTGGCACGAGTTCACCAGCGGCCTCCCGCTGCTCGAAGCCCTCAACCTCGACAACCTGGACTTCAGCGCCGACGTGGCCGACACCGTGCCGGTGTTCGCCCAGGCCGCGGGCGCCCAGCTCACCTTCGTGGCGCAGGAAGCGCCCTCGCCCACGGCACAGGCCATCGTGGTCCGCGCCGACTCGCCACTCAAAAGCGTGGCCGATCTCAAGGGCAAGCGCGTGGCCTTCGCCAAGGCCGCCGGCGCGCACTACCTGCTGATCGCGGCGCTTGAAAAAGCCGGCCTGTCCTTCTCGGACATCGACCCCGCCTACCTCACGCCGGCCGACGGCCGCGCCGCCTTCGAGAAAGGCGCCGTGGACGCCTGGGTGGTCTGGGACCCCTTCCTCTCCGCCGCCCAGAAGCAGGCCGGCGCGCGCGTGCTCGCCGACGGCACGGGCCTGGCCTCGTACCAGCGCTACTACCTGGCCAGCACCCGCTTCGCCCAGGCCCGGCCCGACGTGCTCGGCGTGATCTACGCCGAGCTGGAGAAGACCGGCCGCTGGGTCAAGCAGAACCCCAAGGAAGCCGCCGCCCTGCTCGCGCCCTTCTGGGGCCTGGACGCCGCCATCGTCGAACAGGCCAACGGCCGGCGCAGCTACGCGGTGCGCCCGGTCACGCCGCAGAACATCACCGAGCAGCAGAAGATCGCCGACGCCTTCCTGGCCGAGAAGCTGCTGCCGCGCCGCGTCAACGCGGTGGACGTGCCCCTGTTCAAACCGCAGGGCTGACACCATGGCGAGCGAGAACAACCCCTCCTCCGGCGGCCTGCGCATCCAGCTGCGCGGCCTCTCCAAGCGCTACGGCGCGCGCGAAGTGCTGCGCAACAACCAGCTCACCATCGAGCCCGGCGAGTTCGTCGCCATCGTGGGCCGCAGCGGCTGCGGCAAGAGCACGCTGCTGCGCCTCATCGCCGGCCTGGAAGCGGCCAGCGGCGGCGAGCTGCTGCTCGACGGCAAGAACGTCGACGGCCTGCACGACGACACCCGCATCATGTTCCAGGACGCGCGCCTGCTGCCCTGGAAGCGCGTGGTCGACAACGTGGCCCTGGGCCTGCCCAAGGACCGCAAGGCCGACGCCGAAGCCGTGCTCGGCCAGGTGGGCCTGGGCGACCGCCTCAACGACTGGCCAGCCAAGCTCTCGGGCGGCCAGCGCCAGCGCGTCTCGCTGGCCCGCGCGCTGGTGCACCAGCCGCAGCTGCTGCTGCTCGACGAGCCGCTGGGCGCGCTCGACGCGCTCACCCGCATCGAGATGCACGAACTCATCGAAGGCCTGTGGAAACGCCACGGCTTCACCGCCCTGCTCGTCACGCACGACGTGCAGGAAGCCGTGGCCCTGGCCGACCGCGTGATCCTGATCGAAGACGGCGCCATCGCGCTCGACGAGCGCGTGCCACTGGCCCGCCCGCGTTCGCGCGGCGACGCCACCTTCGCCGCGATCGAGAAACGCATCCTCGACCGCGTGCTGCAGGTGCCCGACAGCGCGCCTCCCTCTCTCGACCCCGTGTGGCCCGGCACCCCTGCCCACGGCCTGCGCTGGGCGATCTGAATCCCTGCTCCCTCACTTCTTCAAACCAAGGAAAACACCATGTCCATCCAAGCCATCAATGTGCGCAACCAGTTCAAAGGCAAAGTCAAGGAAATCATCAAGGGCGACGTCGTCTCCGAAGTCGATGTCGAAACGCCCTGGGGCATCGTCACCTCCGTCATCACCACCCGCTCGGTGAACGACCTGGACCTGAAGGTCGGCTCCGAGGTCGTGGCCCTGGTGAAGTCGACCGAAGTCTCGATCGCCAAGCTCTGACGTGATCGTTCTCGACAACATCCACCAGACCTACCGCGGCCCCAAAGGGCCGGTGCACGCCCTGCGCGGCGTGGACCTGCAGATCCGCGGCGGCGAGGTCTTCGGCGTGATCGGGCGCAGCGGCGCGGGCAAGAGCTCGCTGGTGCGCACCATCAACCTGCTCAACCGGCCCAGCCAGGGCACGGTAACGGTCGCCGGCCGCTCCCTCACCACGCTGAACGCCGCCGGCCTGCGCGAAGCCCGGCGCGACATCGGCATGGTCTTCCAGCACTTCAACCTGCTGACCTCGCGCACCGTGTTCGACAACGTGGCCCTGCCGCTCGAACTCGCCGGCCTCTCGCGCCACCAGATCAAGGCGCGCGTGAACCCGCTGCTCGAACTCGTGGGCCTGGGCGCGCTGGCCGACCGCTACCCGGCCCAGATCAGCGGCGGGCAAAAGCAGCGCGTGGGCATTGCCCGCGCCCTGGCCAGCCAGCCCAAGGTGCTGCTGTCGGACGAAGCGACCTCCGCGCTCGACCCCGAGACCACCCGCTCCATCCTCGCGCTGCTGCAGCAGATCAACCGCGAGCTGGGCCTGACCATCGTGCTCATCACGCACCAGATGCAGGTCATCAAACAGGTCGCCGACCGCCTCGCGGTGATGGAGGCCGGCCAGATCGTCGAACAGGGCGAGGCCCTGCAGGTGTTCAGCCACCCGGCGCACGAGGTCACGCGCAGCCTGCTCGACGACGTGGTGCCGCGCGAGCTGCCGGCCAACGTGCTGGAGCGCGTGCGCGCGCTGCTCGGCGCGCCGGGCCAGCCGCCGGCCAGCCTGCTGCGCCTGGTGTTCGCCGGCGTCGAGTCCGACCAGCCCCTGCTCTCCGACCTGGTGCGCCGCTTTGGCCTCGACCTGAACATCGTGCACGGCCAGATCGACGAGGTGCAGGGCCACCCTTTCGGCACCCTCGCCGTGCTCGCCAGCGGAGCGCGCGAACAGCTCACCGCCGCCATCGGCCACCTGCGTGGCGTGGGCGTGCAGGTGCAGGAGGTGGCCTGTGCTTGAACAGCTGCAAACCTGGTTCCCGCCGGCCCTGCTCGACCTCTTCGTGCTCTCCTTCTGGGAGACGCTGGTGATGGTCGGCATCTCGGGCTTCGTGGGCGCGCTCATCGGCGTGCCGCTGGGGGTGCTGCTGCGCCTCACCGACCACGGCGGCGTGCTGCAGAACGCGGCCTTCAACCGCACCGTGGGCGGCATCGTCAACGCGGTGCGCTCCACGCCGTTCATCATCCTGCTGGTCGCGATCATCCCGTTCACGCGCCTCATCACCGGCTCGTCCATCGGCACGGCCGCCGCCGTGGTGCCGCTGACGATCGCCGCCGCGCCCTTCATCGCGCGCCTGGTGGAAACCTCGCTGCGCGAGGTGGACAGCGGGCTGGTCGAGGCCGCGCAGGCCATGGGCGCCACCACCTCGCAGATCGTCTTCAAGGTGCTGCTGCCCGAGGCCTTCCCCGGCATCGTGGCCGGTTTCACCATCACCCTCGTCAGCCTCACCGGCTACTCGGCCATGGCCGGCGCCATCGGCGGCGGCGGCCTGGGCGACCTCGGCATCCGCTACGGCTACCAGCGCTTCCTGCCCGAGGTGATGCTGGCCGTGGTGCTGCTGCTCATCGTCTTCGTGCAGGCCGTGCAAAGCCTGGGCGACTGGCTGGTGCGCCGCCTGAGCCACAAGTAACTGTTTCCTCCCCTACCCCTCGCCACTACCACTTCCCACAAGGACTTTTCATCATGACCCTCAACAAACGGCAACTGCTTCAATCCACCCTGGCCCTCACGCTGGCCGCTGCCTTCGCCGCGCCCGCGCTCGCGCAGGACAAACCGCTCAAGATCGGCGTCACCGCCGGCCCGCACGCGCAGATCTTCGAGCAGGTGAAGAAGATCGCCGAGAAGGACGGCCTGAAGATCCAGATCGTCGAGTTCAGCGACTACGTGCAGCCCAACGCCGCGCTCGCCGCCGGCGACCTCGACGCCAACAGCTACCAGCACAAGCCCTACCTGGACAACCAGATCAAGGACCGCGGCTACAAATTCACCGCCGTCGGCTACACGGTGAACTTCCCCATCGGCATCTACAGCAAGAAGGTCAAGAGCCTGAAGGACCTGCCCGAAGGCGGCAAGGTCGGCATCCCGAACGACCCCACCAACGGCGGGCGCGTGCTGCTGGTGCTGCAGGACCAGGGCCTCATCAAGCTCAAGCCCGAAGCCGGTCTGAAGGCCACGCCGCTGGACGTGGTGAGCAACCCCAAGAAACTCAAGTTCGTGGAGCTCGACGCCGCGCAACTGCCGCGCTCGCTCGACGACCTCGACGCCTCGGCCATCAACACCAACTACGCGCTTTCCGCCGGCCTGAACCCGGGCAAGGACGCCATCGCCCAGGAAAACGCCAAGAGCCCCTACGTGAACCTGATCGCCGTGCGCGAGGCCGACAAGGACAAGCCCTGGGTCGCCAAGCTGGTGAAGGCCTACCAGTCGGCCGAAGTCAAGGCCTTCATCCAGACCGAGTTCAAGGGCTCGGTCCTGGCCGGGTTCTGACATGACCGCCCCTCGCCAGATGCACCTCGGTGCTTTCTTCTTCGGCGCCGGCCACCACCTGGCCGCCTGGCGGCACCCGGACGTGGTGCCCTCGGCCGGGGGCCAGATCGCTGCGCTCACCGAGTGGACGCAACTGGCCGAGGCCGCGAAGTTCGACGCCATCTTCTTCGCCGACAACGTGGGCCTGCCCGGCCCACCCGACGAAGGGGTGGCGAAGAACGCCCTCTGGTATCCGCTGGACCCGCTGCTCACCCTGGCCGCGCTGTCGCAGAGCACCACGCACATCGGCCTGGTGGCCACGGTCTCCAGCACCTACCTGCCCCCCTACCACCTGGCCCGAAAATACGCCACGCTCGACCAGCTGAGCGGCGGCCGCGCGGGCTGGAACCTCGTCACCTCGGGCAGCGACTTCGAGGCCCGCAGCTTCGGGCTGGACCAGCAGATCGCCCACGCCCAGCGCTACGAGCGCGCGCGGGAGTACGTGCAGGTCGTCAAAGGCCTGTGGAACACCTGGGAAGACGACGCCTTCATCGAAGACAAGGCCCGCAACCGCTTCTTCGACCCCGCCAAGCTGCACCGCGTGGCGCACGACGGCGCGCACTACAAGGTGCACGGCGGCCTGCAGACCCGCCGCTCACCGCAAGGCCACCCGGTGCTGGTGCAGGCCGGTTCGTCCAGCGACGGGCAGGACCTCGCCGCCGCCAGCGCCGAGGTGGTGTTCACCGCGCAGCAGAGCGCCGACGATGCGCGCAAGTTCTACAACAGCCTCAAGGGCCAGCTGGCCGCCTACGGCCGCTCCACCGACGCGCTGAAGATCCTGCCAGGCATCTCGCCCTTCGTGGGCCGCAGCGAGGCCGAAGCGCGCGAGAAGTTCGAGCAACTGCAGTCCCTGATCGACCCGGTGCTCGGCGTCGGCCTGCTCTCCACCTTCCTGGGCAACGTGGACCTCTCGAAGTACCCGGTGGACGGCCCGTTCCCGCAGGACCTGCCGGTGACCGAGGGCTGGCAAAGCCGCCAGGAACTGTTCGCCGGCCTCGCGCGCCGCGAAGGCCTGACGATCCGCCAGCTCTACGAGCGCGTGGCCGGCGCGCGCGGCCACTGGACGGTGGTGGGCACGCCCGAATCCATCGCCGACCAGCTCGAACACTGGTTCACCACCGGCGCGGCCGACGGCTTCAACGTGCTCGCGCCCACGCTGCCGCACGGCCTGAAGGACTTTGCCCAGCTCGTCGTGCCCGAGCTGCAGCGGCGCGGCCTGTTCCGCACCGCATACAGCGGCCGCACCCTGCGCGACCACCTGGGCCTGCCGCACCCCGAACACCCCGCCGCCGCGCCATCGGCGCGCGAACTCGCCACCGCCTGAACGAACACCCAACAAGGAGAAAAACCGATGTCCGCAGACTGGAAATTTGAAACCCGCTCGGTACACGCCGGCTACCGGCCCGACCCCACCACCAAGGCTGTGGCCGTGCCGATTTACCAGACCGCCGCCTACGCCTTCGACAACGCGCAGCACGGCGCCGACCTGTTCGACCTCAAGGTGCCGGGCAACATCTACACGCGCATCATGAACCCGACGCAGGACGTGCTGGAGCAGCGCATCGCCTCGCTGGAAGGCGGCATCGCCGCGCTGGCGCTGGCCTCGGGACAGGCCGCCGTGACCTACGCCATCCAGACCATCGCCGAGTCGGGCGACAACATCGTCTCCAGCACCGCGCTCTACGGCGGCACCTACAACCTCTTCGCGCACACGCTGCCGCAGTTCGGCATCACCACGCGCTTTGCCGACCACCGCGACCCGGCCAGCTTCGAGCCGCTGATCGACGCGCGCACCAAGGCCATCTTCGTCGAGTCCATCGGCAACCCGCAGGGCAACATCACCGACATCGCGGCCGTCGCCGCCATCGCGCACAAACACGGCGTGCCGCTGATCGTGGACAACACGGTGGCCTCGCCCTACCTGCTGCGCCCGATCGAACACGGGGCCGACATCGTGGTGCAGTCGCTCACGAAATACCTGGGCGGCCACGGCACCAGCATTGGCGGCGCCATCATCGACAGCGGCAAGTTCCCTTGGGGCAAGCACAAGGCCCGCTTCAAGCGCCTGAACGAGCCCGATCCGAGCTACCACGGCGTGGTCTACACCGAGGCCCTGGGCCCGGCGGCCTACATCGGGCGCGCGCGCGTCGTGCCGCTGCGCAACACCGGCGCGGCCATCTCGCCCTTCAACGCCTTCCTGATCCTGCAGGGCATCGAAACGCTCTCGCTGCGCCTGGACCGCATCAACGCCAACACCCTGCGCGTGGCCAAGCACCTGGAGCAGCACGCCAAGGTGGGCTGGGTGAACTACGCCGGCCTGCCCAGCCACCCCGACCACGCGCTCGCCCTGAAGTACCTGGGCGGCCACGCCTCGGGCCTGCTCACCTTCGGCGTGAAGGCCGCGGCGGGCGAAGGCCGTGCGGCCGGCGCGCGCTTCCTCGACGCGCTGCAGCTCTTCACCCGCCTGGTGAACATCGGCGACGCCAAATCGCTCGCCACCCACCCGGCCTCCACCACGCACCGCCAGCTCTCGCCCGAGGAGCTGAAGAAGTCGGGCGTGCCCGAGGACGCGGTGCGCCTGTCCATCGGCATCGAACACATCGACGACCTCTTGGCCGACCTGAACCAGGCCCTGGCAAGCGTATGAACACCCCCCGCGTCGCCTTCGGCGCCACCCCCCTCAAGGGGGGCGCACCCTGGGACCGGCAAAGCCGGATCCTCGGGAGCCCTGGAGCAAGACATCTCACTCAACCATCACCTGAAAACACGGAGACCCCACGATGAAACGAACCCTCGGCCTGGCAGCCGCCACGCTCGCACTGCTGTGCGGCACCGCCCAGGCCCAGACCGTCGACCTCCAGGCCCGCGCCTGGGCCGCCTCGTGCGCGGCCTGCCACGGCACCGACGGCAAGAGCAACAGTGCCATCCCCGCCATCGCCGGGCAGGACAAGGCCGTGCTGCTGCAGAAGCTGCTCGCCTACAAGCAAGGCAGCTTGCCCGCCACCGTGATGCACCAGCACGCCAAGGGCTACACCGACGCCGAGCTTGAGCGCCTGGCCGCCCACTTCTCGCGCCAGCCCCGATAACAACAAGGAGCACAACCCCATGAAGCAACTGCTGCAACGCCGCCACTTCCTCGCCACCGCCGGCGGCACCGTGGCCGCCCTCGCCCTGCCGGGCTGCGCCTCGGTCTCGTCCGCCCCCAAGGCCCGCGTCGTCGTCATCGGCGGCGGCTTCGGTGGCGCCACCGCCGCCAAGTACATCCGCCAGTGGGCGCCCGAGATCGAGGTGGTGCTGGTCGAACGCGAAGCCGCCTTCGTTTCCTGCCCGCTGAGCAACCTCGTGCTCGGCGGCACTGAAAAGATCGAGAACCTCACCACCGGCTACGACGCCCTGCAGAAAAAGCACGGCGTGCGCGTGGTTCGCGACGAAGCCACCGCCATCGACGCCGCCAGGAAGGAAGTGCGCCTGGCGCGCGGCGACACGCTGAAGTACGACCGCCTCATCGTCTCGCCCGGCGTGGATTTCCAGTTCGACCAGGTGCCCGGCCTGCAAAGCGCCGAAGCGCAAAGCCAGGTGCTGCACGCCTGGAAGGCCGGCCCGCAGACCGTGGCCCTGCGCAAACAGCTCGAAGCCCTGCCCGACGGCGGCGTGTACGCCCTGCACATTCCCAAGGCGCCCTACCGCTGCCCGCCCGGCCCCTACGAGCGCGCCGCGCAAGTGGCCTTCTACTTCAAGCAGCACAAGCCGCGCAGCAAGGTGCTGGTGCTCGACGCCAACCCGGACATCACCTCCAAGAAGGCCCTGTTCCTCAAGGCCTGGAACGAGCTCTACCCCGGCATCGTCGAGTACAAGCCCAACAGCGAGATCGTGCGCGTGGACGCGGCCAACCGCACTGTCGAACTGCAGTTCGAGACCGTGCGCGCGGGCGTGCTCAACGTGGTGCCGCCGCAGCAGGCCGGGCGCATCGCGCAGACCGCCGGGCTCATCACCGCCAACAACAAGTGGTGTGGCGTCAACTTCCAGACCTTCGAGTCCACCGTGGCGCCGGGCATCCACGTGCTGGGCGACGCCACCCTGTCGGCCCCGGGCATGCCCAAGTCCGGCTTCATGGCCAACAACCACGCCAAGGTGGCGGCGGACGCGGTGATCGCGCTCATCCAGGGTCGGCCGGTGAACGCCGAACCCATCATCGCCAACACCTGCTACAGCTTCGTGAGCGACACCGACGTGGTGCACGTGGCCTCGGTCCACAAGTGGAACACCGAGCAGAAGACCCTGGTGGCCGTGAACGGCGCGGGCGGCCTCACCCCGACCGCCAACGCCCTCGAAGGCCAGTACGCCCGATCCTGGGCCAAAAACATCTGGGCCGACGCCCTGCTGTAAAGACGAAGAGAACCCGGCCATGAATTTCCAGCAACTCAGATCGGTTCGCGAGGCGGCGCGCTGCGGCTACAACCTCACGGAGGTTGCCGCCATGCTCTACACCTCGCAACCCGGCGTGAGCCGGCAGATCCGCGAGCTGGAGGAAGAGCTGGGCGTGACCATCTTCGCCCGCGCGGGCAAGCGCCTGACTGGCCTCACCGGGCCGGGGCAGACGCTGCTGCCCATCGTGGAACGCCTGCTGCAGGAAGCCGACAACCTGCGCTCGGCCGGCAAGGAATTCGTCTCGCGCCTGGAGGGAGGCCTGTCCATCGCTGCCACGCACTCGCAGGCGCGCTACGCCCTGCCGCACGCCGTGCGCGACTTCCGCGCGCTGTTCCCGCAGGTCACGCTCAACCTGCACCAGGGCTCGCCCAAGCAGGTGGCCGAGATGCTGATCGCGGGCGAGGCCGACATCGGCATCGCCACCGAAGCGCTGGCCAACTACCCCCAGCTGGTCACGCTGCCCTGCTACCGCTGGACGCACAGCGTGGTGGTGCCGCACGGCCACCCGCTGCTGCGGGTGGAGGGCCCGCTCTCGCTGCACCAGCTGGCCGAACACCCCATCATCACTTACGACCTGGGCTACACCGGGCGCTCTCACATCGACGACGCGTTCAAGAAACAGGGCGTGCAGCCCAACGTGGTCATCACCGCGATGGACGCGGACGTGATCAAGACCTACGTGGAACTGGGCATGGGCGTGGGCATCGTGGCCAGCATCGCGGTGGACCCCGACCGCGACCGCCACCTGCACGCGCTGGACGCGCGGCACCTGTTCGAGATCAACGTGACCCGCCTCGCGGTGCGGCGCGGCACCTGGCTGCGCGGCTACGCCTACAGCTTCATCGAGAACTTCGCGCCCAGCCTCACGCGGCAGATCGTGGAAGAGGCCTTGAACGACGAGATCGTGACGGTGTGAAGGGGCTTCCACAACTGCTATATATTGATCGCCGTAACACACCATTCAAGAGGACCCCATGCCGATCAAATCCCTTCTGAAATCCACTGTGGTGGCACTGGCGGTCGTCTCCGGCGGGTCGCTGTTCGCGCAGGGCACGCCCATCAATGCCGCGGCGTTCGACGCGCTGGTGGCACAAGGCCCCGTTGCCAGCGCCGAAACCATCGCAGCCAGCACCTGGGCCAGCAAGATCAAGCAGGCCGGCACGCTGCGCCTGGGCGGCACGCAGACATCGAACCTTTTCTCGCTGCTCAACGAGAAAGACGGCAAGATGCGCGGCTTCGACGCGGGCCTGGCCCAGCTCCTCACCCGCTACATCCTGGGCGATGCGGCCAAGGTCCAGTTCACGCAGGTGACCTCGTCCACGCGCGAGCAGGTGCTCATCAACAACCAGGTGGACCTGGTGTTCGCCACCTACTCCATCACCCCCGCCCGCGCCGAGAAGATCTCGTTCGCCGGCCCGTACTACACCTCGCAGGCCGGCGTGCTGGTCAAGGCGAACAACAACACCATCCAGTCGCACAACGACCTGGCCGGCAAGAAGGTCGCCACGCAGGCCGGCTCCACGGGGCCCGCGATCCTGGCGCAGTACGCACCCAAGGGGGTCGTGCAGGAGTTCCAGACGCACCAGGAAGCCCTCGACTCGCTGCGCCAGGGACGCGTGGATGCCTACGTGACCGACCACACCCTGCTGCTCAACGCCCTGAGCCTCGGCACCGGCGATGCGAAGCTGGCGGGCGCGCCCTTCGGTGCGCAGGACCCCTACGGCATCGGACTGCCCAAGGGCTCGGACGGCGTGGCCTTCATCAATGCCTTCCTGAAGAAGGTGCAAGCCGATGGCACCTGGGCCAAACTCTGGACCATCTCCATCGGACAGCGCACCGGCAGCACCGCCGTTCCGACCC
>NZ_JBWKZH010000094.1:0-3707 GCF_059424305.1 Hydrogenophaga sp. GW456-12-10-14-TSB4
GGAAAAGAGAGGGGAGGAATCAGACGGAGAGGTAGGACTTGATGCGCTGCTGGTCGGTGTCGGCGCGATCGGTCTCGTGCACCAGGCGGCCGCCCTCGATGACGAACAGACGGTCGGCCACGTCCATGGCGAACGAGAGCACCTGCTCGGAGACCACGATGGTGATCTTGCGCATCTTGCGGATCTCGTTGAGCGCCTTGGCGATGTCCTTGATGATGGACGGCTGGATGCCTTCGGTGGGCTCGTCGAGCAGCAGCACCTTGGGGTCGGTGACGAGCGCGCGCGCGATCGCCAGCTGCTGCTGCTGGCCGCCCGAGAGGTTGCCGCCCTTGCGCCGGCGCATGTCCCACAGCACCGGGAACAGGGCGTAGATTTCTTCGGGGATGGTCTTGTCCTTGGCGTTCTCCAGGCCGGTCTGGATGTTCTCTTCCACCGTGAGCGTGGGGAAGATCATGCGGCCCTGCGGCACGTAGGCGATGCCCTTGGCCACGCGCTGGAAGCTCTCCAGCTGCGAGACCTCCTGGCCGGCCACCGAGATGTGGCCGCTCTTGATCGGCAGCACGCCGATCAGGCTCTTGAACAGCGTGGTCTTGCCCATGCCGTTGCGGCCCATGATGGCCACGGTTTCGTTCTCGCGGCCCTCGAACGAGATGCCGTGCAGCGCCTGGCTCTGGCCATAGGCGACGACGAGGTCCTTGACTTTCAGCATGGTGGTGGTTCCTTCAGTGGCCGAGGTACACGTCGATGACTTTCGGGTCGGCCTGCACCTGGTCCATGGGGCCTTCGGCCAGGATCTTTCCCTGGTGCATGACGGTGACCTTGTGCGCGATCTTCTTGACGAAGTCCATGTCGTGCTCGATCACGATCACGGCGCGGTTCTGGCAGATGCGCTGCAGCAGCTCGGCGGTCAGGTCGCGCTCGCGCGCGCTCATGCCGGCGATGGGCTCGTCCAGCATCAGCAGCTCGGGCTCCTGCATCAGCAGCATGCCGATCTCCAGCCACTGCTTCTGCCCGTGCGAGAGCAGGCCGGCTTCGGTCTCCAGCTTGTCGCCCAGGCCGATGTCCTCGGCCACCGCCTTCACGCGGGCCTGGATCTCCTCGGTGGCGGTGAAGGCCAGCGCACCCCAGACCGAACGGCCCGAGGGAAAGGACACCTCCAGGTTCTGGAACACCGAGAGGTTCTCGTAGATCGACGGCGTCTGGAACTTGCGGCCGATGCCCTTGCGCACACGCTTGTGCTCGGGCACCCGGATGATTTCCTCGTTCTTGAACTTGATGCTGCCCGCGCTGGCCTTGGTCTTGCCGCAGATCAGGTCCAGCAGCGTGGTCTTGCCCGCGCCGTTGGGACCGATGATCACGCGCAGCTCGTTCTTGTCGACGTAGAGCGTGAGGGCGTCGATGGCCTTGAAGCCGTCGAAGGAGACCGTCAGGTCTTCCACGGAGAGGGCGAAGTCGGTGTTGCTCATGGTGTTGTCCTGCGGTGGCTCACACGCCCTGGCTGCGGGTGCCTTCGGGCAGCGTCACATCGACCGCAGGCGAGTTGGTCTTGGCCATCGGCGCGTGCGGCGGCGGCGAAGGCGGCTGGGGTCGCGCGGCCGAGGCCTCGCGCAGCGCGGCCTGGCGCGACTTCCACCAGGGCACGATCTTGCTTTCCCACAGCCCGGCCAGCCCCATCGGGAAGGCCATGGTCACGCCGATGAACAGGCCGGCCATCAGGAACAGCCAGAGGTCGGGAAAGCTCTCGGAGAAGAAGGTCTTGCCCGCATTGACCAGCAGCGCGCCGTACACCGCCCCCACCAGGCTCATGCGACCGCCCACGGCGGCGTAGATCACCATCTCGATCGAGGGCACGATGCCCACGAAGCTGGGCGACATGAAGCCCACCTGCAGCGTGAACAGCGCACCGCCGATGCCCGACAGCGCGGCGGCCAGGCAGAACACGAAGATGCGGAAGTCGGCCACGTCGTAGCCCGAGAAGCGCACGCGGTCTTCCTTGTCGCGCATGGCCAGCAGCAGGGTGCCGAGCTTGCTGGTCTGGATCCAGCGGCAGACCACGATGGACAGCACCAGCATGCCCACGCAGACGTAGTACAGGATGTATTTGGCGCTGTCGGTGCGCGTGTCCCAGCCCAGCAGGGTCTTGAGGTCGGTCATGCCGTTGACGCCACCGGTGTAGCCCTGCTGGCCGATGATGAGCACCGTGAGGATCAGCGCCACGGCCTGCGTGATGATGGCGAAGTACACCCCGCCCACACGCCGCTTGAACATGGCGAAGCTGATGAGCCAGGCGAGCAGCGTGGGCACCACGATGACGGCGGCCAGCGCGAACGGAAAGCTCTTGAACGGCACCCAGAACGAGGGCAGCTCGGTGAGCTGGTTCCAGTCCATGAAGTCGGGGATGCCGGGGGTGGACTGGATCTTCGTCGCTTCAGGGTCGGAGGCCTCCAGCTTGAGGAACATCGCCATCGCATAGCCACCGAGGCCGAAGAACACGCCCTGCCCCAGGCTGAGCACGCCGCCGTAGCCCCACAGCATCACCAGGCCGATGGCCACGAAGGCGTAGGTGAGGTACTTGCCGACCAGGTTGAGGCGGAAGATGTCGAGGCTGAGCGGCAGCACCACCGCGAGCAGCACGGTGAGCAAGACCAGGCTGGCGAGCTGGTAGCGGGTGATCCAGGCTTTCAGGGCGTTCATGACGGACTCCGGGAGACAAAGAAATCAACGACGCACCTTGGATGCGAACAAACCCTGAGGCCGCAGCATCAGGATCACGACGATCAACGACAGCGTGAGCATCTTGGCCATGGAGCCGGCCATGAAGAACTCGGTGATGGACTGCGTCTGGGCGATGCCGAAGGCCGAGACCACGGTGCCCAGCAGGCTGGCCGCGCCGCCGAAGGTGACGACCAGGAAGGCGTCGACGATGTAGAGCGAACCCGAGGTGGGGCCGGTGGAGCCGATGGTGGTGAAGGCCGCGCCGGCCACGCCGGCGATGCCGCAGCCGATGGCGAAGGTCAGGCGGTCGGTCTTCCTGGTGTCGATGCCGATGGCGTTGGCCATCACGCGGTTGCTCACCGTGGCGCGCACCCGCAGGCCCCAGCGGCTCTTGTGCAGCGCGATCAGCACGCCGGCGGTGACCACGATGGCCAGGGCCAGCACGAACATGCCGTTGATGGGAATGTCCAGCCCCTCGGCCGGCGCCCAGGAACCCAGCAGCCAGTCGGGCAGCGTGGGGCTCACTTCCTTGGGGCCGATGAAGGTGCGGAAGCACTGCTGCAGCGCCAGGCTGATGCCCCAGGTGGCCAGCAGCGTGTCCAGCGGGCGCTTGTACAGGTGGCGGATCAGCGCCCACTCCACCAGCCAGCCCGCGATGAAGGCGAAGAAGAAGGCGGCCACGATGGCGAACGGAAAGTACGCCGCCACCGCACCGGGGCTGATCTCATTGGCCAGCGTCGAGCCCAGGAAGACGGTGTAGGCGCCGATGGTCATGAACTCGCCATGCGCCATGTTGATCACGCCCATCTGCCCGAAGATGATGGCCAGGCCCAGCCCCATGAGCAGCAGCACCGCGAACAGGCTGAGGCCGGCGAAGCCCTGCATCAGGCCGATGTTGAGCAGGTCGTTGAAACTCATGTTGAAGACTCCAGGGCAGGAAGGGAGGCGGGGGGGGGGGGGGGGGGGGGGGGGGGGGGGCGGGGGGGGGGGGG